>DUJZ01000146.1 GCA_013329565.1 Methanomassiliicoccales archaeon | reverse complement strand
GACATGGGCGCCGACACGATATGCATCAAGGACATGGCCGGCATGCTGGCGCCGATGGACGCCTACGAACTGGTCAAGCAGCTCCGCGAGGACATCGGACTCCCGGTGCACCTGCACTGCCACGCCACCTCCGGCATGGTCATGTCCACGTACATGAAGGCCATAGAGGCCGGGGCGGAGATCGTGGATACGGCGATATCCAGCATGTCCCTGGGCACCTCGCAGCCACCGACGGAGGCGGTCGTGGCCATGCTCCGCGGCACCGAGTACGACACGGGCCTGGACCTGAAGAAGCTGACCGCGATCTCCGATTATTTCGAGGGAGTTCGCAAGAAGTACCACGCCTTCGAGAGCGGTTTCACCGGCATAGACACCAACGTGCTGGTGTACCAGATCCCCGGTGGAATGATATCCAACCTCATCTCCCAGCTGCGGGAGGCCAAGAAGGAGGACCGCCTGGCGGACGTTTACGACGAGGTACCGAAGGTCAAGGCGGACCTCGGGCACGTTCCGCTGGTGACACCGACATCCCAGATAGTAGGAACGCAGGCCGTGCTCAACGTGATAACCGGCGAACGGTACAAGATGGTCACGAACGAGACGAAGAACCTGGTCCGCGGGCTTTACGGAAAAACGCCGGCGGAGATCGATCCGGCGATAAGAAAGAAGATCATCGGCGACGAGAAGCCCATCACCGTCCGTCCGGCCGACCTTCTGGAGCCGGAGTTCGACAAGCTGTGCAAGGAGATCGAGGAGTACGCCTGCAAGGAGAACATGACCTGCTCCGAAGAGGACGTTCTTTCCTACGCCCTCTTTCCGCAGGTCGCCCTGGACTACTTCAAGCACCGCCAGATGATGGAGAAGGGCGTCAACCACAGAGATCTGGCGGCGATCGCCGTCCTGTACATGCGGTCCACGGAGAAGCACGCCTCCTCCAAGGACCGGGGCACCAATGACGTGGATGCCTGGAAGTGCGCGGCGATGAACGAAGCGGTGGGCCGCGGGGGGTGGCCGCTGTGAAGCTGCGCATCACCGTCAATGGCCACGATTACGAGGTCGTGGTCGAAAAGAACGGCGGCGATTACCGCGTGGCCATAGACGACCACGTATTCAAGTGCATTTTCAAGGACGAGAAGGTGCTGGTCAACGGGGAGGTGGTGCCGATAACCATCGAGGGCGACCTCGAGGAAGGCGCCAAGGTGATGTCCGACGACCGCATCATGGAGCTAAAGCTCCAGCAGGTGCGGGAGATCGAGCATATCGCCCTGGAGGAGACGGAGGACGGCGGCAGGTCCGAGGGTTCGTCCGGAGCCGTTCTTGCGCCTATGCCGGGCAAGATCATGTCCGTGAAGGTGAAGGTCGGCGATTCGGTCGCCGCAAACCAGGTGGTCTGCGTCCTGGAGGCCATGAAGATGGAGAACGAGGTGCAGACGGAAGTGGCCGGCAAGGTCAAAGAGGTCAGGGTCAAGGCCGGGGAGATGGTGGAGGGCGGGCAGCCCCTCATCGTCGTGGAGCCTTAGAAGTCCAGCGAACCAGCGGCTTCCGTCATCTCCGCCCTCATGGCGTTCGAGGAGCAGATGGTCACGCATGCCTTGCTGCCGATGAGCAGCTCTTCCGCCGCCTTGGCGATCTGCTCGGCCGTCACCGCGTTGATCTCGGCCAGCTGCTCCTCGATGCCCTTCACTTCTCCTTTTTCAAGGAACTGCATCAGGTAGGAGGTCATGTTCTGGTCCGGGCGGCAGGCGTTGCGTAATAACGATCCCTTCAGACCGTTCCTGGCCTTCTCCAGCTCCCCCTCGTTCAGCCCCTCATTCTTGAAGCGGGAGAGCTCTTGACCGAAGGTGTCGAAGAGACGCGGTACCTGCTCCATTGACGTGGAACAGTAGGTCATCAGAGCGCCGCTGTCCTGGAACGTCAGGGGATGCATGCTTATCGAGTACACCAGTCCTTCCACTTCCCTTATCCGGTGGTTCAGGCGGGACGACGTGCCGCCGCAAAGCACCGTGGTCAACATCCCTTGCGCCAAGGACATCTTATGAGAAGCGGCGTAACCTGGAACGCCGATGCCGATGTAGGCGCGATCGGAACCCTTCTCGAAGAAGTTCACCCCGGTGCGCATTTCCGGTTTTCGGCGACGTCTTAGCGCGGCCTTGCCGCTGACGGAATCGAATCTCCCGGCCCACTCCAGCACCCGGGAGAGATCCACGTTGCCGACGGCGCAGACCACCACGTGCGGCGGGTGATAGTGCGTCCCATGGTAGTTCAGAAGGAACTCGGAATCGAATCCGTCCAGGCTTTCAGGCGTTCCCAGTATCGAACGGGAGAGGGGGTTCCCCTTGAACATGGACTCCGACATCCTGGTGCGCAGATGCGCCGCCGGATCGTTCATGCGCAGGCCGATCTCCTGCTTCACGATGTTCCGTTCCAGGTCCACCAGCTGGGGGTCCATGCGCGGGTTCAGGAAGACGTCCGATAGTAGGTCCTCGGCGACCTTCAACGACTCGTCGATGGTGAAGGCGTAGAAGCAGGTGTGCTCGTGCGTCGTGTAAGCGTTCAGATAACCGCCGGACGCCTCTATCCCCTCGTTGATGTCCCGGTAGTCCCTCGTTTTCGTACCGCGGAACAGCATGTGCTCCAGGAAGTGCGAGACCCCGCTCTCCTTTATTTTTTCGTCACGGGAGCCGACCGTGGCGGCGACGGAGAGCGCCACGGTATGAACGTAAGGCAGGCTCTCCACGATGACCTTGATGCCGCCCGGGGTGCTTCCGACCTTGAGGTTCTGGTGCACCTTGCGGCCTTTTCCGGACCGTTCCATGAGCGGGATATCGATCCCCCTGATGATAGGTATGTCGCCCTCAGGCCTTTTCGGACCTCCGCTCCTTCCTCTCCCTCCGGCGGCGGAGCCAGCGGTAGAGATCAGGTTCGTAACCGTTCTCGTGACCGCACTGGGGACACTTTTCGTAACGCATATCAACGGCATTCCAGCCCTGGACCCGCTGGGGGAACCGGTGGCCGCATCCTTCGCAGGAACGGGCCGTTCTCACTTCTTCGAGACGGGCTTCTTGTTGAGATAGTCCTTAAGACCATCCAGGTCCAGGCGCAACATGACCATGTCGCCCACGGTCCTGACGTCCTTCGTGAGGACGGTTATCTGCGACGATGGAGCCAATCCCTTCTGGAGTTCCAGGGTCTGCTTGGCCGCCTTGTCCAGCCTGATCCCGAGCTTGCCGATCTCCCAGCCCCTGCCCGAGTCAAAATAGATGTTGTTCATGAAGCCGACCTGCTTGCCGCCCTGGCCGACGACCTTCTTGTTGAGCAGCGCACCGGCGGTGACCGGCACCTTCTTGTCGTCCACCACGACCTCCTTGACCTGGTCCATCTTGACCGCCAGGGTTACGGTGTCGCTGACCGAGGATACCTGCGGGGTGGCCACGAATATCTTCCGCACGCCTATGATCTTCTTCTTCAGACCCAAGGCGGCCTCGTTGCCCTTCCGCACACTTATCCGGATGGCCGGCACCTTCCAGTTGTCCGTGTCGACCCCGACCCCGTCCACAGTGCCGATGATGATAGCGTCGGAGCTGATGACCTCCTTTCCCATGATGTCCTCTAGTCCTGACATGTTCTCCCTGGCTATGAACTCCTTATAACGGTAATAATCCTATCGCCCTGAGACCGGATTTTCGAATGTGATAAAGGACGGCGCAGTTTCAAATACTTCGGCGGTCCGTGCATTAGCGCAGTGCAAACAGCATGACCGCGAACAAGGATGGGAAGATCAAGGTCTTGGTTCTTGATGATGAAGCTGATTTCCTGGAGCTTTGCCAGGAGTTCTTCGGCCGGGATGAGGACCTCGACGCCGTTTTCGTATCTACGCCCGCCGAGGCGTTGGACATTCTGGCCGCTGATGATTACCAGGTGGTCGTATCCGACCACAACCTGCCGGGAATGAATGGGCTGCAGTTCATGCATGCCATGCGCTCCCTGAAGAGCATACCGTTCATCCTCATCACCGGCCATGGCCGGGAGGGATTGGCCATAGAGGCTTTGAGCAACGGGGCGGACTTCTATCTGGAAAAGGCAGGCAGCCCGAAGGGAATGTTCGAGCAGCTGCTGCGAGCCGTCAAAGCCGTCGGTTCGTCCGTGCGCAACGTGTCCGAGTGCTTGCCGGACCCGTTCCAGGTGTTCAGCCCCGGCGGTACGCTGCTGATAAGCAACGGCGGGGAAAGGGTTCTGGCGGTCGCTAGCCGTTAACGAGCGACGGTCCGGCTCTGTTGCTTCATGTACTGCGTCAGATACATGTCGGTGCCGCTGCCCAGTCCGGTCGAACCGCTTCCTTTCCAGCCGCCAAAGGGCTGAGATCCGACCATGGACCCGGTGGTGGCGCCGCGAGCCCGGTTGGCGTAACTTACACCCGTTTCAATGTTCTCGAAGAAGTATTTCACCTCGTCCTCGTCCTCCGAATATATCCCGGACGTCAGGCCATAGTCCACGTCGTTCGCCCTGCGCACCGCATCCTTCAGGTCGGTGAAGCGCTGAACGCACAGTATCGGCAGGAACAGCTCGTTCTTGATCATGAAGTGGTCCTCCGGAAGCCCCGTTACTATCGTGGGCGTGGCGTAGAACCCTTTGGACAGCCTACCTTTCATCGCCTCCCCGCCGGCGTGCACCACGCCGTCTATTCGCGCCATCTGCGAATGCGCCAGGTAATCGTCCAATGCCTTCTGGTGTATGACCGGCCCGGTGAACGTCGCCTTCTCCCGGGGATCCCCTATGCGCAGTCGGGAGAGATGCTTCATCAGGTAGATCATGAACTCGTCGTACACCAGCTCGTGGACGTAGGCCCGGGAGCAGGCGCTGCACTTCTGCCCGGAATAGCCGAAGGCCGAACTGGCAATGCCGGCGATCGCCTTGGCGAGGTCCGCCTTGTCGGTGACTATGGCCGGGTTCTTCCCGCCCAGTTCGGTTATCACCGGGATCGGATATCGGCGCAGGGACGACGCCAGCAGCTTGTAGCCCACCTCCCTGGAGCCGGTGAAGGCTATTCCGTCGATCTTGTCGCTGGAGACGAGCGCCTCCCCGGCGAGGGAGCCGCTGCCGGAGAGCAGATTGATAACGCCTGGTGGAACGCCGGCCCTCTCGTACACGTCGTACAGCATGTGCACCGCCAACGGCGCCGGGGTGGACGGCTTGAGCACGGCGGTGTTGCCGGTGATTATCGCAGCTGTGAGCATCCCGGTGGAGATGGCTATGGGAAAGTTGAACGGGCACACCACCGCCCAGACCCCGTAAGGCCGCATGACGCTGACCGGCCTTTCGTCCCCGTACGCGGGATTGGTATCCTCCCGGAAGCCGTTCCGCGCTTCCATCCTGTCCGCGTAGAACGAGATGAAGTCCACCGCCTCGTCCACTTCGCCGACCGCCTCGTAGCGGTTCTTGCCGTTGTCGATCGTGATCGCGGCGGCTATCTCGAACAGCTCGCGGCGCATGATCTCCGCCGCCTTGCGGAAGATCACCAGACGCTTGTCGAGGTCCATGACCGACCAGGTCTGGAACGCTCTGCGCGCCGATGATATCGCCAGGGACGCCTCCTTCTTGCCACCCAGAGAGAAATCCCCGACCACCATGTCGGTGTCGATGGGGCTGGTGTCGGTGAAGTGCTTGCCGGTGGAGACGACCTTTCCATCGATCAAGCTCTCGTACTTCGTCCGGACCCCCAGGGATTGGACGAACCTCTCCACCGCCCTTTCGTATCTGGTGTGGAATGACGATTCCTCTCCCTCCTTGACCATGTTCTCGTAGGTGTTCAGGTTACTGAAGTTCATGACCGCGCCCCCGTAACTCAATAGGGTGGAAGACAATAAGAAGGCATCGAATCATCCTTTCGCTCGCTCTAGCTGAAAATCGCACAAATTTATATCGTAGGCAACCCGATGGCCCATATCGTCCGAAGGAGTTGTTCATCTGACGTCCGATAAGCATCGCATGACCGCCGAGGAGGTCCTGGAACTGGTCCGATCGAAGCGCCTAGCCCTGCTCTCGGATGTCGTCGGAATGCCGGAGGACCCGGTCGCCGGGGTCCGGCGAAATTTGACCGGACAGCTATCCGCGACGGACCTGTGGAAGGTGGACCTGGGGGCGTGTCTGGACCTGGTCGACCGGGACCTGGCCAAGAAGGCCGGCGTGGAGCCGATGGCCGTACGTGAACGGANNTGCTCCATGCTGCGCTTCTGTTTGGACGCGGTCATGGAGAACATCGATCACGATCTCCGGGACTCTGATCTGAAGGAGGGAGTCCTGCGCGGCCTCGTTTTCGACCTGGGGAAGGGATGGAGCGAGGTCGGAACTGGTGCTGTTCCAGATATCAAGGGGGACGCGTCTCTGCGCTCTTTCCGCCCGGTAAGGCGCGGCCTGAGCCGTAAACTAGGCGTTTCGTCCGCCCAGCTACCCCTGGGGCTCAGGACATCAGATCTGACATTGGCGTTGGGCGAGGTGCTGATGGGCGTCCCTGTTTCGCTCGAAGATCTCGAGTTAGATGCGCTCTGCAAGGAGTTCTTCTTCCACACGGTTCGCGATCTGTTCGGCGGCTGCCTGGTTCCTGAAGATGGATTGGGCATGGAGATCGAGCGCAGAAGGTGGCTGAGCGGGTTGCCGCACAGGTATGAGCCGCCTGCGCCGGCCACCGCGAGCAACGCTGCCGTCATTGGTCTGGGTTTCCTAGGCGCCGAGCTGCTCTCCGCACTGGCCATCGCGGCCGTCAAGGCCGCTATCGCACGTAAGGGCGATGCCCCACTGGAATACCCGGAAACTGCTTACGCACTGCCCTGCATCATGGGCTGGGACGGGGAGGAGGTCACCAGCCTGGGCACCTTGCTCGACGTTCTTGAAAGACACTCCTCGTTGCCGTCGGAGATGGGGCTGGCGCAGGCCTTGGAGGCCGGTAGGGCGGCCATGATCGCCGCCGAGGCTCTCGAGTCGCTCAGATATCTGGATGGGGACCCGCATGCCGGAACGGCGACCGTGGGCTTCATTCCGGATAAGGTGCTCAGGGAGCTGGGTCTGGCGCTCGTGGACGACACCATCCCCGGCGCGGCGGTCATCATGGGGATCCCCCAGGACCGCCGGCAGCTCGTCTCCACCGTTCGCGAGCTGCAGGCGCGCGGCATGCTGATCATGGCCGCCGACGAGGCCGTCAAAGTGTTGAAGGAGAACGAGGTGCAGATGGGGCTGGGCATGATGCTCTACCCCCTGGGCAACTTCACCCAATTGGTTCATTCACTTGACTTCGTCGTCCGTGCCGCCCTCTCCTTCGGAGGGGTGCAGAAAGGAGATTCCGAGAGATTGTCAGCTTACCTGGCCAAGCGGCCCAAGGCCTTCGTCCTGCACTACGGACCGCTGGACGCCTGCCGGGCGTCGCTAGCTCTGGCCGCGCTCCTTCACCACGTCCCGATCGTGACCGACCAATTGGTCGAAGGCGTTCCCGACCTGCTCTTCCACAAGGAACCGGCGGACATGCTGCAAGGGGGTCTGGAATCCAGGGACATCCGGACGGCCGTCACGTTGGTCGACATCCCGGTGCCCTTCGGTCCGGCCTTCGAAGGGGAGACCGTCAGAAGACCGGACACCTACTTTGAAGCTGGCGGCGGCCGAACGCCGTCCTTCGAGCTGCTGAAGATGCGCCCGGAGGAGCAGGTGAAGGACGGAGCCATAATCGTCATCGGACCGGACGTGGACCGCCTTCCCGAGGGATCTCAATCCCCGTTAGCGATACTGGTGGACGTTTTCGGAAAGCGCATGCAGGAGGACTTCGAATCGGTGATGGAGCGTCGCATCCACCTTTACCTGAACTTTGCCGAAGGCGTGTGGCATACCGGGCAGCGCAACATGAACTGGTTGCGCCTCAGCAAGAAAGCGTTCCGGGCAGGCTTCCGCCTGGAGCATCTGGGGCGGATACTGGTCACCAAGCTCAAGGAGGAGTTCGGGAACATCGTCTCCCGGGTGCAGGTGACCATCGTTACCGACGAATCAGATCTCAAGAGGAGGATGCCGGAGGCGTTCGCCTCCTATCAGCAGCGCGAAGAACGGATGGCCGGGCTGACCGACGAGAGCGTTGATACCTACTACTCGTGCCTGATGTGCCAGTCGTTCGCCCCGGACCATGTGTGCATCATCACCCCGGAACGCATCGGACTGTGCGGGGCGATCAACTGGCTGGACGCCAAGACCGGAAAGGAGATAGTTCCGTCGGGACCCAACCAGCCCATAGTCAAGGGCGAGGCGGAGGACGTTGAGAAAGGATCGTGGAAAGGGGTGAACGAAGCGGTGGCCGCCCTCACCCGCGGAAAGATCACCAGGTTCTGCACCTACAGCATGATGGAGGACCCCATGACCTCCTGCGGCTGCTTCGAGGTCATCGTGGCCATGAGCCCGGACATGAGGTCGGTGGTCGTCGTCAACCGTGAGTTCCCGGACATGACCCCGGTGGGCATGAAGTTCTCCACCTTGGCCGGGAGCATCGGCGGAGGAAAGCAGACCCCGGGCTTCATCGGCGTGGGACGCAAGTACCTGGTGAGCAGGAAGTTCATCTCCGGGGACGGCGGCCTCCTGCGCATATCCTGGATGCCTTCGTCGCTCAAGGAGAGCATGAGGGAAGAGCTTATTAATAGGGCCAGGGAATTGGGAGCGCCGGACTTCCTGGACCAGGTGGCTGACGAGACGGTGGTCACCGACGCCGAGGGTCTGATGCAATGGATGATCAAGGTGGGCCACCCCGCTTTGGGTATGCCCCCGCTGCTTTGAGGTGTGAAGATGGAAGTGCCGGTGCCGAAGGAGAAATGGACGGGTTCGATCGGAGAGATGGAGCTTGGAGCTTCCCAGGAGAAAGGTGGATCACGACGCTCCCTGCGCCTGGGCGGCAGCAAGGGCCTCCCGTTCCTTTCGTTCGAGGACCCCGCCAATCGAACGGTCGCCCTGGCCGGTTTCGTGGCTGACTCCCTGGAGGACGTTCCGTCACCGGTCAAGAAGGCCTTCGGCGAGGCCGTGAACGATCCGGTTCGCTGGGCCGTCGCCTGGAAGGAGAAGGGCGCGGACCTCATCTGCCTGCACCTGACGTCGACCAATCCCGAGGAGAAGGACGTTTCACCGGAGGAGGCCGCGGCGACCGTCATGGCCGTAATGAAGGCCGTCGAGCTGCCGCTCATCGTCTACGGCTCCGGCCACGCCGAGAAGGACGTCAAGGTCCTGGAGAAGGTGGGAGAGGCGGCCAAGGGAGAACGGTTGCTATTGGGCCAGGCCGAGGAGGGAGGATATAAATCGATAGCCGCGGCGGCCATGGCCAACGGGCACGCGGTGGTCGGCTTTTCCAATTTGGACATCAACCTGGCCAAGCAGATCGTGATATTGCTCACCGACTACGGCGTCGGACGCGGGGACGTCGTCATCGACCCGCTGATGGCCGCCCTGGGCATGGGACTGGAATATTCGTACTCGGTCAACGAGAGGATCAGGATCTCCGCCCTTTCCGGCGACTCCATGCTCCAGGTCCCTATGATATGTGATTGTGTTTCTTCCTGGAAGGCTCGCGAGGCTACGGACGAAGTGCCGCACGCCGGCGATACGTTGGAAAGGGGCATCTGGTGGGAGAGCACCACCGCTCTGGCGGCGCTGCTGTCCGGTGCGGACATTTTGGTATTGGGGCATCCGGAAGCCATGGAGATCGCCAAGGAGGCCGTGAAGGGGCTCAGGGGTGATGCCTGATGGCCACCGCGATCGAGATATTCAAGCACCTTCCGAAGAAGAACTGCGGGGACTGCAAGTTCCCAACCTGCCTGGCGTTCGCCATGCAGCTTGCTAATAACAAAGCGAAGCTCGATGACTGCCCGCACCTCAGCGAGGCGGGCAGGACCGCCCTAGCGAGTTCGTCCGCTCCCCCCATCCACCTCATCAAGGTCGGTTCCGGAAAGAACGTGGTGGACCTGGGCGACGAGACGGAGCTGTACCGCCACGACAAGCGCTTCTTCCACCCCGCGGCGTTCGCCCTGCGGATCGCGGACGACCTGGGAGAGGACGATCTGTACAAGCGCCTCTCCTACGCCAGGTCCCTGCGCTTCGAGCGGGTGGGCCAGGTGCTGAAGCTTGACATGCTGGAGCTGGAATGCCGTTCCGGGAACGCTGAGATCTTCGCTGCCTTCGTGAAAAAGGTGGCATCGGAGACCGAGCTGCCATTGGTGCTTCGCGCAAAACAAGCGGCGGTCATGTCCGCGGCGGCCAGCATGATCAAGGACCGGCGCCCCCTGCTTCACGGGGCGGACGCTTCCAACGTAAAGGAGATGTGCGCCGTCGCTAAAGCGTGCGCCTGCCCTCTCGCCGTCGGCGCGGACGACCTCAATGCTCTGGCCGAAATGGTCGAGGCGGCACGAAAAGAGGGCGTGGAGGACATCGTCCTCGATCCCCGGCCTACCGGCCTGAAGGACCTGCTGGAGCGGTGCACCATCATCAGGCGAAGCGCCATACGCAAAACGTTCCGCGGCCTCGGGTACCCCATCTACCTGTCGATCCCGGCTGGACGTGATGGAATCCTCATGGCCTCCACGGCCATCATGAAGTACGGCAGCCTGCTCTCCTTCGAGGACCTGCCCGCAGCGAACGCCATGCCGCTGATGGTTCTGAGGCAGAACATCTATACCGATCCGCAGGTGCCGATCCAGGTCAAGCCGGACCTATACCCCGTGAACAATCCCGGGCCGGAATCGCCGTTGCTGTTCACCACCAACTTCTCGCTCACCTTCTTCACGGTCATGTCCGACCTGGAGAAGAGCAAGGTCCCGGTGTGGCTGCAGGTGGTGGATACGGAAGGATTGTCGGTCCTGACCGCCTACTCGGCCGGCAAGCTGACGCCCGAATCGGTCAAGAACGCCCTGCTGGCCACGGGCGCCATGGAGAGGTCGAAGATCGGGACGTTGGTGATCCCGGGCATGGTGGCCAGGATGGCCATAAAACTGAACGAGGCCACCGGGCTGCAGATCATCGTCGGCCCCAAGGAATCTTCGGGACTGCCGAAGTTCCTGAGGTCCTGACTATCGGAACTTTCGACAGACGTCTGGAAATCATTATCATCACATAGTGAGTTGCATTCCCAACATCCCCAAGGTGGAGATCGGATGCAACAAGGACCTTATGACCCGAACCAGCCTGGCCAGCGACCGTATCAAGGCCAGCAGCAGGGGCCGCAGCAGTGGCCCCAGCAAAACCCACCCAATAATGATCAACAACCGCCTCAGCAGCAGCCGCAGTACCAGCAGCAGTACCAGCCGAACCAGTATCAGCAGTACCCGCAGCAGCAGTACTACCAGCCGCCGAAGAAGAAGCGGAACATGAAGCTCATCGTGGCCGTCGTCGCCGTGGTGGCGATCCTCCTGATCGCCTCCATGGCGGTGCTCTTCTGGCCCGATGACGGAGGAGACAACGGCAGCGAGACCATAGGTCCCCAGGGGGGCGTGCTCTCCATAACCAGCGGTGCGCTTGACGGACTGCGCATAGAGGTGCCCTCCGGGGCCTCCGAGGACCCGGTGGACATCGACGTGACCAGCGAGGAAGTGGACGACCTTCCGGGGCTTCCCGAGGTGGGAAGCATAGCCAGCCGGTTGATAACCATCAACACTGACGGCTCCGATTCGTGGAACGTCTTCAAGATGTTCGATGATGCGCTCACCGTCACCCTGCCCTACGATGAGGACCTGGTGGACGATGAGGAAGCGGTGCGCTTCTACGTCTACGACCCGGCCCGCGACCACTTCGAGCCGACCGGGTTCATCTCCCAGGACTATGAGGAGAACACCATAACCTTCCAGGCCTCCACGTTCTCCCAGTTCGTGGCCATCGAGGTGGCCATGACCTTGCTGGAAGGAGCCGGCTCCAGCCTTTCCGTGGACACCGGGTTCCGTCCGGCCGAGGATGGATGGTACATCCCCAACTACGGTTCGTACCTGGAGAGCGGAGGACTGTGCCTGGGCATGGTCAGCTATGCCAAGTGGTACTACACCTACCAGAAGGGTACCGGCACCGGCCTCTACGATAAGTACCGCGAGGGCGATCTGAACCAATGGAGGGACGACGCCACCGCCTTGGAGCTGGCCACCCGCGTGCAGCTGGGAGTGACGGGAATATGGGGAGCGATGACCGCCGAGGAGCGGTCGAACACTACCACCAAGCAGACCGGGCTGAGCATCATACACGGCATGCTGGTTTCCGGAGAGCCGCAGCTGGTAGGTCTGCAGACCATATACAACAACGGCTCCTGGGGCGCGGGCGGCCATGCTATACTTGCTTACAAGTACGACAACGGGCGTTTCTACATGTACGACCCGAACAACCCCGGGACAGATCCCAGTGCAGCCCAGCAGCAGATGCCGTTCAACTATACGACCGGCTTCTCTCAGATATACAAGTCTGGGCTCAACGCCGCCAATCCGCTGCAGTTCAACGTGTTCTATCACGCCGGCGCCAAGGTGTTCAGCCCCCTGAACGCTTACAAGGGCCTATATGACAGCGCTGAGGATGGTTTCGACGACGACTCGGTGTTCCCCAACATCGAGCTGACCGACGTGACCACCGAGATCACTGGTGAGACCCCTACGGACACCGACGCTGACGGGACCCGCGACACCACGGAGTCGTACTGCAAGATCACCGGCACCATTGACGGCGGTCAGCAGGCGGTCCAGAAGACCCTGGTGTTCGTTGGCAATAAAAAATTCCAGGCCACTGTAGCCAACGGAGAGTTCGAGGTGCAGGTGCCGCTGAAGCAGGGGGTGAACGACATTGTCGTCCTAGCTACCGACCGCGACACCTTCAGCAACTGGGCCGGCTTTTATCGCACGGAGATAGAGAGCACCGCCGCGCGCGGCGCTCTGACCGTGACGATGAGCTGGGGCGAGGACAACAGTGACGTGGACCTGCACGTGCTGGAGCCGTATGGACGGCACATCTACTACAGCAACAGGGGCTACGATACCAACGGTCCGTACCTGGACTTCGACAACACCTACGGATACGGCCCCGAACACTACTACGCCACGGACGACAATGTGATGTACGACAGCTCCGGCGCTCAGCAGAGCACGGACATCTTCGGGACCTACCAGATCGGAGTGCACTACTACGCCGACCACGATGACAACGACGAGGAGGACCAACCGATCACCTGGACCGTCACCATATCCTACCTGGTCATCTACATAGAGGCCACCGGGCAGGAGATCTGGGAGGAGGTCACCTACTCCGGGTACCTAGATAGCGCGGATTCCGGAAGCGCCAGCAGCTTCGGCTCCGGCGGCGGATGGTCGGAGATCATGACCTTCGAGTGCTTCGAGCCGGATCCGGACGACTACAGCATCCCGAACCCCGAGGACGTGACCTTCCCCGATTAAACCCTTTTCCAAACCTTTCCCTTCCTTTTTCTTGAAAACATTATCTATCTGACTGGGCGATTCCATAGCGTGAAACGGCTGGCGTGCGTGCTGCTCCTTTTGTTCCTCATCCTAGCCTTGGCGCCATCGGCGCAGGCGGAGGACGTTCCGGGAGCGCCTTTGAACTTGCAGGCGGAGCGGGACGGGACGCGCATATACATCTCCTGGGAGCCACCGGAGGGAAACGTTTCCGTTCTGCGTTACAACGTCTACCGGGGGACCGAGGCTAACAACCTGGAATTCTACGATTCCCTGGACGGCAACTACACCGCGGGATACGATATGGAGGTCGTTCGCGATCAGAGGTACTATTACGCCGTCAGCGCCAACACCACCGCCGGGGAAGGGGCGATGGGCGAGGTCGTGATCGTTGACGTTCCCTCGAACGACTATCCGGTGATGGTGATGACGATCATCATCACCATTGCCACCATCACCCTCGTCTTCGCCTACTGGAAGGGAAGAGGTTCGGGACCATCTCCCTGATCTCTGAGGCCAGTGGCTCGTCTCCTTTGACCGGAGCACCGGTAGTTGACGCGTCTCGCACTACCTCGTCATCATGCAAAAGGAAGAACTCGAGCCCGGTGCCTTTGGCCATCTGCTCGGCCTTCCCTTCCTTTCCGGAACGGACGCCGTTGACCAGCAGCACCTTCCGCTTCACCTTGAGGTCCAGCTCGTCCGCCAATTNNATTATGACGTGGGAATAGGAATCCATTAGCTGGTCCACGAACACCCGTAGCAGATTGTTCACGTAGCAATAGCATCCGGGACCCTCCGGGCGACCCATGGTCAGAAGGTCGAAACCGTTCCCCTCGGCCAGTATCTCCCGCAGCTTGAGCTTCAGGTATTCCTGCTTGCTCATGTCCCGGGGCGGCTGGCCGCCTTTGCTCAGCAGTCCCTCGCGGACCTGGCCGACCGTACCGGGAACGCCCGTGCCAAGCTTCTGCCCGAGGTTGCTGTTGGGGTCTGCGTCCACCGCGAGAACGGCATCCCCTTCTGAAAGGATGCTCACCAAAAGGGCGGACACCGTGCTCTTTCCGACCCCGCCCTTTCCGGCGACGGCCGTCAGAAAGCTCATGCCATGCCGCCCAGGTGGTAGCGCTGCCTTATCGCCTCGACCGTCCCGGTCAGAAGCTCCAGCACCCTTTCCGCATTCGCTTCGTCCAGACCGCCCAGGCCGCACTGCGGGGTGATGAGCGAACGTTCCAGTATCAGGTCCAGGTCCATGCCCTTGCGGTACAGCATGTCCATGTACTTCTCGAACCTCTGCAGCAGAGTACCGACCGTCTCCTTGGCGATCTGGTCCTCCATGTTCGGAACGAGGCCCCAAGCGATGGAACCGCCCCGGCCCAGGAAGGCCGAGACCTCCCTCGGGAATAACGATACCGTATGCGCGTAGTTGTAAGCGTCGAAGCTCAGCATGTCGATGGAGGTGGATAACAGCAGAGGCCAGTCGGTGTTGCCGCAGCAGTGCATGGCCTTGATGGCGTCCACGCCGTCAAGCACCTCGTCGGTCCACTCCACCACCTGACGCTGGGATATGGAGGCGAAGGGCGTTCCTATGAGGGTCAGTGACGGCTCGTCCAGGAAGATGATCGGCCGGTCGGAGATCTCCCTCAGCTTCCGGGCCTGCCACTTGGCCTGCATGTTCAAGTTTCGTCGTATGATCTCCCCGTACGCCTCGTCGTATATGGCGGCCTTGCCGTTCTGGTCCAGGATCTGAAGCCCGGCGCTGACCGGACCGGTCACCTGGCCTTTGACCGCCGACAGCCTCTTTCCTTTGTACCTGTCGAGAAGCGCGTACAGCCCCTGGAAGTTGTTCTTGGAATGGGCGAAATGCTCCACGTCGTCCGTCACCACCGCGGTGTAGAACGCCTCTGGATCGTAATCGTTCAGATCGACCGT
>DUJZ01000136.1:14849-22082 GCA_013329565.1 Methanomassiliicoccales archaeon | reverse complement strand
CTACCTGGTGCGAACCAGGGACGGTCGGGAGTTCTCCGCCAAATATCTGGTGGGGGCAGACGGCTGGAACTCGCTGGTGCGGCGGAAGTTATTCCAGGGAAGCCCGCGGCTGCTGTGGGCCGAGCAGTTCGTTACGAGCGGAACGATGGACAAGGACGCCATGCACTTCTTCTACGACCAGAGGTACAAGGGCGGGTATCGTTGGGAGTTCCCTCACGTTCTGGGAAAGCGCGTCGGATTCACCCGCGGAACTGACGAGAGGCCGCAGTTCCTGGAAAGGCACGGCCGGCCGATACCTTACGATTACGATCAGGTGGTGAACGGAAACGCCTGCCTGGTCGGGGACGCCGCCGGACAGGCGAACCCTATCACCTTCGGCGGTATCCGCATCGGCATGGCCGCGGCGAAGATGGCCGCGGAGGCCATCGTGAAAGGCGGACCGGAGGAATACGCGCGGTCATGGCCGCGCTCACCGTATGCCTCGCCCGCGTACGTTAAGGCCTTCGAATCGTTACAGGGAATGGACAATGCCGAGCTGTTCCGCTCGGTGCGGCCGTTCCGGAAAGGGTACGGCAAGATCTCCGGGGCGTTGGCGATGCTGAGCGGTAAAAAATATCGGGAACTCTATCGCGCTTACGAACTTGGCGCGAAATGGGGTTGGTGACATGAAAGAGTATGACGTTCTGGTGGTTGGTGCCGGCCCGGCCGGCAGCGGGGCGGCCCGCGCTTCGGCGCTTGCGGGCATAAAAACCCTGATGGTCGACAAGAAGAAGGAGATCGGGACCCCGGTACAGTGCGGCGAGGTCATCGGGCTGGACCTGGTGAAGCGCTCCGGGATGAGGATCCCGGAGAACGCTATCGTCGCCCGCCACGGCTTCACCCGCTTCGTGCTAGGCAGGGAGGTCGTCATCGATAATTCCGAGGCCTATTGGCACGCGGTGACCGTCGAGCGAAAGATATTCGACAAGCATCTGGCGTTCCGTGCCGCGTCCGCCGGAGCGGCCGTGCAAGCGGACACCAAGCTTCTCTCGGTCAAGATGGACGGTAACGAGGTAAGAAGCTGCCTGCTCAGTCACCAGGGGGAGGAGGTCGAGCTGTCGCCGAAAGCCATCGTCGCCGCGGACGGGGTGCATTCCACCCTGTCCAAGGAGCTCGAGGCGGAGTTCTTCTCCACGAAGGACATCGCCCGAGGCGTGGAGTTCGAGCTGGTGGCCAAGAAGGACATCCCGCAGTGCATGCAGATATTCATCGAGCAGGAGATCGGCCTCGGCTACGGTTGGATCATCCCCAAGGGAAAGAGGAGGGCCAACGTCGGCCTCGGGCTCGTGGGCGTCAACGCCTCCCGCCGCTCCTTCCTGGAGGATTGGATCACCGGACATCCGGTGGTTTCCCGCTACTTCGACGTGGACAAGGTGCTGGAGGTCAAGATCGGCGACGCCCCGGTGCCCGGCTTCCTAGGGGGGCCGGTGCGCGGCAACGTGCTCTTCTGCGGCGACGCCGCCGGTCAGACCCTGGCGTTCGTTGGGGAAGGAATAATGCCGTCCTACATCTGCGGTGGACTCGCTGGAAAGCACGCCGCCCTGCTCTCGCAGGGAAAGGAACAAAAGTATGAGGAGGACCTGGTGGAGAACATGGCCGACCAGCTGATGATGGGAGCGGTTCTCAGGGACACCCTGGTCGAGCTGTGGTCCTCGGACGGTCTGGACGGGCGGATGCGTTCGTTGCTGTCAGGCGCGGTCATGAACGAACTGGTCTCCCCGGACGACCTGACGCATTCCCTGAACGTTTTGGAGGACGACCCGCTGAAGGCTTTCAAAGGCCTCGTAAAGGGCAGTGGCCGGGACATAAAGGTCAAGCGCTGCTGAGGGTACGCCACACACCCCCGCCGCCACCAATAATTATTTAAGCGGTACTACATTAGGGCGCAATACTCATAACGCTCAAAAGGTGTTTAGTATGGTTGAATTCAAGGCCGTTGTTAACGACATGAAATCCGGCAGGTCCTACAATGTCCCGGTGTCTGGACATCACGCCAACTCCCTGATAGGGAAGAAGATAGGCGACACCATAGATGGCATATTCGTAGGGCTGCCTGGCTACAAGCTTACGATCACTGGCGGAAGCGACAAGGACGGTTTCGCCATGAGGAAGGACCTACCCGGACCGCGCCGGAAGAAGCTCCTGCTGACCACCAGCACCGGCTTCTACACCACCGAGGGCGGCCTGCGGAAGAGGAAGTCCGTGCGCGGCCACTCCGTCGCCACCGACACCGTCCAGATAAACATGAAGATCGTTTCTCAGGGTCCCAAGCCGGTCGAGGAACTGGTCCCGAAGAAAGAGGAGAAGAAATAATGAAGGTGTCCCGCCAGCCTGAGGTCAACATCGGGATGATCGGCCACGTGGACCACGGCAAGACCACGCTGACCAAGGCCCTTTCCGGTGACTGGACCGACCGCCACTCCGAAGAGATCAAGAGGGGCATCTCCATCAGGCTGGGTTACGCGGACGTATCCTTCTACAAGTGCAAGAAGTGCGAGGAGACCTACTCCAACTCCGCTACCTGCAAGGTATGCGGAGGGGAAGCGGAGTTCGTTCGCTCCGTTTCCTTCGTCGACGCTCCCGGGCACGAGACCTTGATGGCCACCATGCTCTCCGGGGCGGCCATGATGGACGGCGCGCTTCTGCTCGTCGCCGCCAACGAGGAATGTCCGCAGCCGCAGACCAAGGAGCATCTCATGGCGCTCTCCATCATCGGGGTGGAGAACATCATCATCGTCCAGAACAAGATCGACCTCGTCACCCGCGACGAGGCCATGGCGAACTACAACCAGATTAAGAAGTTCGTCAAGGGCACCATCGCCGAGAACGCTCCGATAATTCCAGTTTCCGCTCATCATGACGTCAACATCGACAAGCTCATTGACGCCATCCAGAAGTACATCCCGACCAGGAAGCACGACGAGAAGAAGGCGGCCAAGCTGTTCGTGGCCCGCTCCTTCGATATCAACCAGCCCGGAATGTCCATAGAGGACCTGAAGGGCGGCGTGCTCGGCGGTACGTTGATGCAGGGCGTCCTGAAGGTCGGCGATGAGATAGAGATATCCCCCGGACGCAAGGTGGAGCAGCCCGGCGGCAAGTTCACCTGGGAGACCATCACCACCACCGTCGAATCGTTGCACACCGGCGGAAGCCCGGTGAACAAGATAAGGCCCGGCGGTCTCGTCGCCATAGGCACCAAGCTCGATCCCTCGATGACCAAGTCCGACGGCCTCACCGGACGCGTGGTCGGCAAGCCTGGAACGCTTCCCGAGGTCCACTTCAAGTTCAAGATGACCACCCACCTGCTGGAGCGCGTCGTCGGTACCAGCGATGACATGGTGGTGGAGAACATCAAGACCAACGAGCCCCTGATGCTGAGCATCGGGACCGCGACTACCGTTGGCCTGGTGACCAGCGCCCGCGGCGATCAGTCCGAGGTCGCCTTGAAGATCCCGGTATGCGCCGAGACAGGTCAGCGCGTGGCCGTCTCCCGCAAGATCGCCAACAAGTGGCGCCTCATCGGCTACGGCATCATAGAGTGAGGCTTCATGCAGAAGGTGGTCCTGGACACCAACGCGCTCCTCATGCCTTTCGAGTTCAAGATGAACCTGGACCTGGAGCTGGCGAACCTTTTCGGGGAGTTCGAGGCGTACGTTCCCGGGCCGGTCATCGGCGAATTGAAACGTTCCGACAGCAAGTATGCCCAGGTCGCCCTGAAGCTGGCCGGAAAGTACATCCGCTACGAGACTTCCACGCAGGGCGACGCCGGCGTGCTAGAGGTGGCCAAGGCGCTGGGCGCCATGGTGGTCACCAACGATCACATCCTGCGCAAGAAGATGAGGCAGGAGGGCGTTCGCGCCATCTTCCTGCGCTCGCGAAAGCGTTTGGTCATCGAGGAATGATCAGATCAGCGGCCGGGCGGGATCGTCCGGGCCGCTCTTCGCTTCCTTGTTTATCTGTTTCAAACGAATATCGCAGATCTCCTTTCCCCGGTCGGTGATGGCGAACACCGGTACCTTCGTTCCGACCTGCATGGCGCCGAGCTTCCTGCCGATGTCCCACATGTGCTTGGAGGCGCAGGCGGTGGCGATGTCGCAGTTGGCGTAGAGCATCTTCGCCTCCTCTTCCGTCACGCCAGACGTGTGTACGGCGAACAGCAACACGTTATCTCCCATCTCCTTGCGGATGAGGGCGGCGTCGTTACCCCTGACGACCGTCACGCCTATCTTCCGGTAACCCATGTCCCAGGCTTTCCTCGCTCCAGCCACCTGGTCTATCCTGGCCGTTTCCGGATCGAGCACGCGGTCCCGGCCGATGGCCTTGATGACGTTCTGCAGCGGGGTGGTCTCCACCATGCCGGAGATGCGTCCTCCTATTCCCTGAACGAGCTCCGGGTCGTCGACGATGGCCGTCCCGGAGCCGTCGCACACGCATACCGAGCAGTCGATCGTTCCCTTGGTCACGCACATGCTCATCAGTTCGGAGATACCGAAGCTCAGGAAGTCCTTCATGCGCATCTGGCGGCGCTCGGTGAAGATGCCGAAGTCCCTGATGCGGAACTCCACGTTCTCGCGGATGCTCTCCTTGGTGAGCTTCTCGATGCCCCGGTGCTTGTAGAACAGGGGGCAGAACTCCACGCGCGGTTCGCTTACGTCAACCACAACGCCGTTCTCCACCACCACCCTGGAAAGCCCCAGGACTTCCATTACATGATGGTCCTTCGTCATCACGCCCGGGAAAGGAATGGAGTGATATCAATCCTGCGCATGCCTAGTAATCTATTAATGGAAATAAGCGATAACCAGGAAAGTAATCTATTACGGATTACGGAGTAGCAGGTAGGGGAGTTGTTACCTTTGGAGCCAGAGAACGACGAGAAGTTCGTTACCGCCCTCAGGCGCATCGCGCTCATGGGGGGATTGCACGATTACGTCGCCCTTTCGTCACGTGAGCTCGGGGACATGCTGGACATGTCCCAGCAGTCCGCATCGAAACGCATCCTGGAGCTTTTGGACGGAAAATTGATCGAGCGCGATCTCGGCGCCAGGCGCCAGCGCATCCGCATAACGTCCAAGGGCGCGGACATGCTGCGCAAGGAGTACATCGAATACCAGAAGATATTCGAGATGAAGGACGAGATGGTCATTAAAGGCACCGTCGTCGAGGGCATGGGCGAAGGGCAGTACTACGTCACGCAGCCGGGCTACATGGAGCAGTTCGTGGAGAAGCTTGGTTTCAAGCCCTACGAGGGCACGCTCAACGTGAAGCTTCTTCCGACGGAGCATCACAAGCTGGACACCCTTCGTAACGGACGGACGATCGACATCAAGGGGTTCGAGCGCAACGGTCGTACGTTCGGCGATGTGCACTGCATCCCGGCCAGCATCCAGAACGTCGAGTGCGCGGTCGTTCTACCGCGGAGATCGCACTACGAGGACGTGCTGGAAGTGGTCTGCAAGTTCCACCTGCGCCGGACGCTCGGGCTGGACGACGGGGACCAGGTCGAGGTCCGCATCCACCTCAACTTCTGATCACTTCACGCTGTTCACGGCGGAACGGAAGATGGACAGCCCGTCGCCGTCCTCCTTCCACTTCGCCCTCGTCCAGTCCGGATGGGTCTCCCTTTTCAGCACCCGTTCCGGGTGGGGCATCATGCCCAGCACGTTCCCGGCCGGGTTGCATATCCCGGCGATGTTGTACAGCGAACCGTTGGGGCACCAGGGGTATCCGGCGTACTCTCCCTCCGGATCGACATAGCGGAACATGACCTGTTCGTTATCCAGCAGTCGTTTCAGCATCTTGCTCTGCCTGGAGCGAGGGAACATCAGCTTCCCTTCCGCGTGGGCCGATGGATACATGACCACCGAGCCGCAGGGGATCCCGGAGGTGAAGACGCTCTTCCCCTTCTTCTCCTGCCTGAGCAGGGTCGGCCGGCACTCGAAACGTCCGGAATCGTTGGTGTACAGCGCCGCCTCCGGCTCCTCGGACATGGTGCCGTCCATGGCCGGAAGCAATCCAAGCTCCACCAATATCTGGAATCCGTTGCAGACGCCGATCACCGGCTTGCCGGACTCCACGAAGCGGATGATGTCCTTCTTCAGCCCGCTCTTCATTCGGGCGGCGAATATCGCTCCCGCGCGAACGTAATCACCGGCCGAGAAGCCGCCGGGAAGCATCAGGATGTCGTAGCTTCCCAGATCGCGCTTCAGATCGGATGGGCACTGTCCCAACAGCTGTTTCAGATGAACCTTCTCCGGAGAGGCGCCGACGGAGGCAAAGGCCTGGGCCGCTTCGTCCTCGCAGTTCGTACCCTCTATCCTCAGCACGCAGACCTTGACGTCCTTCATCAGTTCACCCCATCAGCTTCGGGAGCGCGCCGCTCCAGGCCTTTCTCATTTCCTTCAGCGTGACCACGGCCTTCTCATCCTCGACGGTTATGGAAAGGGAGCGGCCACCGACGTTTCCCAGCTTGACGACCGGAACGGTCATCGAAGCCAGGAACTCCTTCTCCTTGGAAGCTTCCATCTCCACCACCCAGCGGGTGTTGCTCTCCGAGAACATGAACCACAGGCCGTGTTTCGTCTCGATCTTCGCCCCGATGTCCCCGCCCAGGCACATCTCGGCGATGGCGATAGCCAATCCGCCGTCGGAAACGTCGTGGCAGGAGGCGATGAGGCCTTTCTTCATGGCCGCGTGCATCTCGTCCATGGACCTCTTCAACCCCTCTGGGGAAACGTCCGGGACCTCCCCTCCCTGACCGCCGTACCGGCGGTAGAGGGCGGAACCACCGAACTCTTTCGAAGTATTACCAACCAGGTAGAGGCGGTTCCCTTCCTTCTTCAGGTCGGTGGTGACGCACCTGCGCACGTCCTCCACTATTCCCAGCCCGAGCACGGTCGGCGTGGGAAGCACGGAGCCTTTGGCTGTCTCGTTGTACAACGAAACGTTCCCGGACGGGACCGGCAAGTTAAGGTATCGGGCCAGATCGCCCATTCCGGCCACGGCCTGCTCGAGCTCGCCGAGGCGTTCCGGCTTCTCCGGGTTTCCGAAGTTAAGGCAATCTGTGAATGAATCGGGATAACCGCCCACGGCGATTATGTTGCGGCACGCTTCGTCGATCGAGGCCATGCCGCCGCGGTAGGGGTCCAGCCCGCAGAACCAGGGGTTGACGCCGATGGCCAGTGCCAGACCTCT
>DUJZ01000136.1:0-14810 GCA_013329565.1 Methanomassiliicoccales archaeon | reverse complement strand
TCGTACATCCGGAACACCCACTCCTTGCTGGCGATGTTCGGGTCGGCCAGAAGGTCCAGGACGATGGTCTTCATGTCCGGGAGCTTCGGCTTGACCTCCTTGATCATCTTGGAGCGGGTCTCTATCTTGCAGGGGCGGCAGTATTCCGGTCCTTTGGTCAGGAACTCCAGGTCCACCTGGAAGACCTGGACCCCAAGCCATTTCAGGGTGACCTGCTTGCCAGGAACGACCTTTCCTATCACGGTGGCGTCCACGTCCCACATGGCGAACAGGTCCAGTATGCGTTCTACGTTCTCTTCGGAAGCGGCGAGCATCATTCGTTCCTGGGATTCGGAGACCCAGACCTCCCAGGGGGCCAGGCCGCTCTCCTTCAGCGGAACCTTGTCCAGGTCGACCTCGGCGCCGCATCCGCCGGAAAGGGCCATCTCGCCAACGACGCAGGACAGCCCGCCTCCGCCCAGATCCTTCATTCCATTGATGAGGCCGAGCGAGTTCACTTCCAGACAGGCGTGAATGAGCGGTTCCTTGGTTATTGGATCTCCCAGTTGAACGGCCCCGCGGCTCTCGTCCTCGGACTTGGAACTCAGTTCAGCGGAAGCGAACGTCACGCCATGAATTCCATCACGGCCAGTGCGCCCGCCGCAGAGGATCAGGTAGTCGTCAACGCCACCGACGGCGTTGTTGCGCAGATCTTTCTTTTTAACGATGCCGACGCAGCCGACGTTGACCAGGCAGTTGCCCAGGTACGATTCGTCGAAATAGAGACCACCGCAGACGGTCGGTATGCCGATGCGGTTGCCGTAATCGCGTATTCCGGCGACGACGCCCGATACAAGATATTTGGGCGTCTTCGAACCGGCGGGAAGCTCGCCCTTGTGATCTATGGGACCGAAGAAGAGCGGGTCGACAAGCGCTACTGGCTGCGCTCCCATGCACAGCACGTCACGGACGATGCCGCCTATGCCCGTAGCGGCGCCGCCGTACGGCTCGATGGCCGAGGGATGATTGTGGCTCTCTATCCTCAGCGCGTAACCGTATTCGTCATCGAACTCCATGACCCCGGCGTCGCCGCGGGACAGAACTTTTCCGTTATCTATTCCAAAGATGTGCTCGCGCAGGATGACCTTGGATGATTTGTAACAACAGTGCTCGCTCCATGCTTGGGCGATAGATTCCAGCTCCACGTCCGTGGGGCGTCGTCCGAGCCCAACGAAATGATCGCGGATGCGCTTCATCTCGTCCAAAGAAAGGGAAAGCCCCATCTCCTTGCTGAGGACCTTTAGCTCATCGTCCGTGGCCTTGGCCAGGTCTATTTCGACCAATCGGAAGGGCACGTCGCGCTTGAAGAACAGGTGGTCGAGGGCCATGACCTTCACCTGAGGTCGACCCTGAACTTCTGTATGACCGGGTTGGCAAGCAGCTTGCGGCACATCTCCTCGCACTCCTTGCGGGCGACGGCCGGGTCGGCGTCCATCTCGAGCTCGAACATCTTGATGGAGCGCACGCCTTTGATATCATTGAAACCAAGCAGTTCCAGGGCCTTCTTGGTGTTCTTGCCCTCCGGGTCAGCCACTCCCGGCTTGAGCTCGATCCTTATCTCTGCCACAACCATTGATGCACCGGCTGAGGAATCGCCCTTCAGTAATTAATCTTCTGCCTTTTGCTCAGATGCCCCAATAGTGGGACACGGCTTCGAACGTCCCGGAGAGTATGAACTCCACGGCCATGGCGGCCAGCAGAATGCCCATGATCCTGGTGAAGGCCATCGTACCGCTTTTCCCCATGCGGGAGAACAACGGATCGGCGTACCTCAGCAGAAAGTAAGATATTAACACCGTGGCCAGGATGCCCAGGAAGATGAATCCGAGGTTCATCGTCGCCTCCGATGAATCCATGGCGTAGGACACGTAGATCATGACCGTGGTTATTGCTCCCGGTCCGGCGAAGAGCGGGATGCCCAAGGGAACGACGCCGACCTCTTCCTTCTCAGTAGCTTCCTTGGCCTCCTCGTCGGTCATCTTGGCCTTGGTGAGCTGACCTTTGGTCATGGTGAAGGCTATGGAGAAGAGCAACGCACCACCGGCGATCTTGAAGGCCGGGATGGTGATGCCGTACAGATCGAATATGTAGTTGCCGAAGAGGGCGAAGATGACCAGTACGACTCCGGCAACAATGCAGACCTTGTTGCGGACCTTGCGTTTCAGCTCCGGCGAATAACCTTCGGTGATGGCCACGAACACCGGGATGTTGCCCACCGGGTTCACGATGGCGAATATGGAGGCGAAGGCGGTTATCGCGAAGGCCAGGTCCATGTGACGGCGAGATGTCTGGGGCTATTTAAGAGTTAAGAGGAGCGTTCAGAGACCTTGCGGGCGAACACCAGGTATCCAGTGTGGCCGAGCGTTTCGTACGAGGGACGCACGCCCATCTCGTGCACCACCATCTCCCGCTGCATGTTCTCATAGCTCCGGATCTCCACGAAGCCTTTCTTGCGCAGCTGGCGCACGATCTCCTCCAGCTGGTTGGTGTTAGGTACGTACGAACAGAAGCGCCCGCCGTTCCGAAGCATTAACGAAACGTTCTCCAGGGCGTCCCAGGGGTCCGGCATATCTAAAACGGCCGCGTCGGCCACTATGTCCAGGCGGTCGCTCCGGACGTCTCCCAGCTCCAAACGCCACGCGTCCGCAAGACCAGCCTTGTCCACGTTCTTCTTTCCCTTCTCAGCGAACTCCGGACGGATCTCCATGGAGACCACCTTCCCCCACGGGCGGACCTGGTTCAGCAAAGCGATCGTCAAAGCGGCGGAACCGACTCCCGCCTCCAGGACCGTGTCGCCGGACTTGACGTTCAGCTCCATCAATATCGTCGCCGCGTCCTTGGGCGTTATCACCTGGGCGCCTCGTTCCACGGAGGACATCATCTCTGACGCCCCCGGAACGAGTATCCAGAACCGCTTGCCGGCTAGCGTTAGCTCAGAACCGTCCTCGGCCGCCAGGAGCTTGTCGCCGTCGACCACGCCCATCGCGCCTAACTTCAGCATTCCCTTATTTAGGACCAGCCAGGTCCTCTTGCCCTTCTCGTCCAGAAGATAAACCAGGGAACCCTCGGGAAGCATGCCTAGGGCATCCTGCCCGGGGATAAAAAGGGTTTCCTCATTCCCTGAGCTTGGCGCCGCAGTCCCGGCAACGGATGTCGGAAGAGGATATGGCAGATCCGCACTCCGGGCAGCGGGGAATGCCTGCGATCTGCTTGACCTCCTTCTTCTTCGGTTCAGGAGCAGGTTCCTGCTTCATCTCTTCCTTCGCCTTCTCCTTCGGCTCCTCCTCCTTGAGCTTGTACTCCGGAGGTTGGTAGCTCTTGGGGTCCACGGCCTTGTCCCGATCCTTCTCCTTCATGGTGCGCACTCCGATGAAGGCCATGAGGCCGAGCACGGAAAGAAGGAAGCCGATGGCAACCCAGATGACCTCCACCTTGCCTTCCTTGTTCATGAGCCGGTAGAGGTAGAGAGCGATCCCCGCGCCGATCGCCAGCCATATCAATATTGGTATCCAAATGTCCAGATCCATCCCTTCCTGTCCGTCAGGATTGGTTTATCCCTATATCAAATTGATTTAATCCGAACTTAGAAGATGCCGAGGTGGTCCACGGCCAGAAGGAAGAGGCATATCGCTATCGCCGTGGGCACCGAAATGACGATCCCGGCCTTGGCCATGTCCCTCCGGCCGACCTTCCTGGTGGCGTATACCAGGGTGAACGGCGGCGTGCCTATGGGGGTGATGAAGCTCAGCGACACGCACAGCCCGCAGGTCAGCACCAGCAGTTCCGGGTGCACGTTCAGGGCTACCGAAAGGCCGAGCAGTATCGGTATGAACATCGCCGCGGTGGCGGTGTTGCTGATGAAGTCGGTCATGGCGATAGTAACAAAGGCGATCGTCAGCAGTACGACGATGAGCTCGGCGCCGAACAGCGCGTCGCCGGCAGCGGCAGCGATTCAAAGGTCCACGTCATGGCGATGCATGAGAAAATTCCAAGGGCGTCCTGCACCCGGCGGTCCAGGTCCAGAGGCATGAGGACGAAAACCGCCAGCGCCAGGAACGGCAGGACCAGCTTGACCGCCCTCTGCTGCAGCGGACGCAGGTCGCGAAGAACTTGAAGAACGGAAGCCGGTCAGCTAGGGAATAGATGACGTTGCCCAACGGGCGCCGCTCCTCCCCGTCCCCCATGTCAGCACAATGGGAGCCAGGAATATATTAGATTCACTGGAATGATTCGACGACAACCCTCGTCAAATCCACTACCAAAGCGACCCACAATTGATTGTGCACAAAAGCGATTAATAGGATCGACCAGGATTCGTTCCCTAACAGATCAAGGTGAAACGTATGGAAATGTTGTCTCTGAAGAACGAGCCGATTGAGCTGAGGGTCGCCATATTGAAGAAAATGGGATACTCATCAGATGGCACGTTCATTTTCGATTCCAACGGAAAAATGGTCGTCGATCCATATGTCGATGAGGCGGTGAGGATAGACAACATGGTCATCCTCCACGGCAGTGAGATCGTTCTAGACAGCAACCCCCTCAGTCTAGCTGGGTATTTCGAGGACCACGGAGAGGTCTTTTAAGGAAGCCACATGTCCGACGACATACCGTCGAACAGCGACGTTCTAGCTGGCATCACCAAAGGTCTTCTCGAGCATGCCGAGGAGAAGGCTATGGCTTGGGTTGAGCGTTTTCGAAACCACGAGATCATTTTTATTGAAGATCCATGCACCATCGATCGCGTGAAGAGGCAGAGAAAGGGTCCAGAATGGAAAATGCTCGGCGAAGTCATCAAGGATAGGAAATTAAGGCTCCTGGCGCAGATGGGTCTAACCCTTAGGGAGTTGGAGAACGATCAGGAAAAAACCCGATCGCTGAGAAGTAAGATCCATCATAGGTATGGTCGGGATGGTTTGCATATCGCAGAAGCTGTTCAGAATAACATCATCAGCAACTTCATCGGTCTGGAGTCACCTTACATCGGCGAGCCCGTCGATCTTACCAACAGGGTAGAAAAGTTGCTCAATGACATTGAAAAATACATAGTGTTCATAGGTCCAGATGATAAGGGGGACGTTTTGGTCCGACGGGTTTCCATCAGGCTAGACGCGGACGTGCCTGATACCCTGATCCTGTTCGGTGCGTACAAAGCAAAACGTGTAGCCATCTCCGTGAGGAGCAAGATCGAAAAGGCATTCTCGTCCTACGCGACGTCTTCTGTCGAGACCAAGATAAAAATTATAATATTTATTAACAAATTAAATTAATTGAATCATCTGCCTCCTTCGGAGATCGAGAAGTTCTGGCCAACAGATCGATGAAGTTCCTTCAGATCTCGTCGGAACAAGATTTTAATAGGCCGACCACGTTTGACGCCCGATGGCCGAGCAAGCCTACCCCAAGAAGACCATTGCAATATTCTCCCTGCTCCTCGTGGTGGCAGCGGTGCTGTTCTACTGGGTGTGGGGCGTCTCCTACGGAAGCTGGAACATCTTCGCCGCCGAAAACATGGGTGTCTATTCCATCTTCATCGTGCTCCTCGGACTGGGCGTTTTCGGCCTGCTGCTCGCCAAATACAAGCAATAGGCGGTAACGGAACTATTATATCTAGTCCAGCCGAATATTGTCCAGAGGCGGGATATTTGAAGAAGTTGGGAAGCTGGTTCGTACCGTACCTGATGGGTCTCCTGATCATGTTCGAAGGGGTGGCCCTGGCGGTCCTGGCTCGGGAGATCGAGCTGCTGGACGTACTGGTCATGGACCAGATGATGACCTTGGTCCTGGGCGTGGTGCTCATAGTCCTCGGTCTGATGCTGTTCGTCCCGCTCTTCCCGCAGCTTCAGAGGCTCAGCGAAGAGCTCATGAAGCGTATGCAGGTGGGCGCCGCGGTGGCCGTCCTGGTGATATCTCTCATATTCCTGCTGATGGCCGCCCCGGCCGAGATCGAAGGTTTCGGCAGTTACGGCAAGAACTGGGTGGTGCTGGCCGCCGCCCAGCTGTTCCTGCTGGGAACATTGGCCTTCGTCTTCCTGTACTACGAGCCGCTGACCAACCGTCGCATGGCCTGGCTGGAGTGGCTTGGAATGTTCGCCGCCTGCCTGGTGATCACCGAAGGCATCATAATATTCGGGCTGCGCGGGGAGCTGAACGTTCACGGGGAGATGGAGGCCGGACCGATATTCATGATAGTGATCGGCGTGGTGCTGGTCGCTCTGGGAATATTCGAGATGGTGATCTTCAACCGCCGGCGGGAAGGGGAGTCCGAAAAGGCATTGGAGATGATGGACTGGGCCGGCCTGGTCGCCAGCATCGCCATAGGCGCCGTGGGACTGTTCGTCCTGACGATAACCACCTCCATGACCCTGGACGGTAGGATATACCGCTACTACTGGCTGCTCATTGCCGGCATGGTGTTGGCCGTTCTCGCTCCCCTGCTGAACTACACGCAGACGGTGGTGGCTGGGCGTGAAGGGTGGCACATGGACATCGGGCTGATCGCCACGATCGTTCTGTTGATGGCCATACCGTTCGCCGCGGCCTTCTGATCACATCGAGCGGGCGGCGTAGGTGGGCTTCTCCGCCGCCTTGCCGCAGACGATGCACTTGCCGTGATACTCCTCTCTGTTGTACGGCGAGCCCAGCATCTTGAGGCCGGTCCCCTCCTCGAACTTGCGGCCGCACTCCTCCTCGCCGCACCATCCGAAACGAACGACCTTCTCCGGGACCATGTCCAACGAGTCCAAATCCTGGATGGCGCTGTTCGATGCCGCCAAGGCCTTGGCGCGCATGTCCGCGGAGATGTGGTCGAGCGTCTCCCTGACCTGCGAGACGACGTTCGAGCGGTCCAAAGAACCTTTCGCGCCGGTGTCCCGTCGGGCGTAGGCGACCTTGCCTCCATCGATGTCCCGCATGCCCATCTCCAAACGGAGGGGAACGCCGCGTATCTCCCAGTTGTGGAACTTGCTGCCCGGGCGCTCGTCGCTGTCGTCCAGCTTGACGCGCAGTCCGGCGGCGGTAAGCTCCTGTCGGAGCTTCTGGCACTCCTCGGCCACCTTTTCGACATTACCCTTGGCAAGAATCGGAACAATTACGACCTGGAACGGGGAGATGTCCGGCGGAAGTACCAGTCCCTTGTCGTCCCCGTGCACGGCGACGACCGCGCCCACGAGCCTCTCGGACATTCCGAAGGTGGTCTGGTGGACGAACTTGTGCTCTCCCTTCTCATCCTCGTACGTAATGTTGAACGGGCGGGAGAAGTTCTCCCGGTAGTGGTGGATCGAACCCAGTTGCAAGCTGCGCCCGTCCGGAAGCAGGGTGTCCACTCCTACGGTGTAGTACGCTCCGGGGAACTTGTCCCATTCCGTGCGGCGGAGCAGGAGGTACGGCAGGCACAGGTGCTTCATGATGTTCTCCAGGATGGCGAAGTCCTCCTCCACCTGGCTCTGCGCGTCCGCCTCGTCCACGTGGCAGGTATGGGATTCGAAGAAGTGTATCTCGCGGACGCGGATGAAGGCCCTGGTCTGCTTCGTTTCATAGCGGAACGTGTTGACCAGCTGGTATGTTTTCAGCGGCAGGTCGGTGTGCGAACGGACCCACAGCGCGAAGATCGGATACATGGCCGTCTCGCTGGTCGGTCGTAAAAGTAAACGAACGTCCAGCTCGTTGAGACCGGCGTGGGTGACCCAGTAGACCTCGGCGTCGAACCCCTTGATGTGGTCCTTCTCCTTCTTGAACTCCGTCTCCGGGATGAGCAGCGGAAAACAAACCTCGTCATGGCCGGTGGCGTCGCACTCCTCGCGGATGTAGGTGTCGATGAAGCGCATTATCTTCCAGCCGTAGGGCGTCCAGACGTTCATGCCCTTGATGGGGTAGCGCTTGTCGGTGAGGTTGGCCAGTTCCACGATCTCGTTGTACCACTCGCTGAAATCCTCTTGCTTCCTCATATGCTCCCCTGCGTTCGGAATGAACAGTATCGTTTTAAGGCTTTGCCGCTCTCATTCCAGGATGGCCTTGGCCACTTCCGGCGCCACGGAGATATGCGAGACCTCCGATTCAAGCGTATTGGCGCAGGCCAGCTTGTCCACGTGCTTCTTGAGGTTGTCCAGGGCGTTCCCGACGAACAGCCCGTGCGTGCAGGCGGCCATTACCGTCCTGGCGCCCAGGCGCTTGAGCTCCTCGGTCGCCGCCACGATGGTCCCGCCCGTCGAGATTATATCGTCCACGATGAGCACCTTGCGGTCCTTGGCGTCGATGTTCTTGGGCGTCATGTGCACATGCGTGCCGGAAAGCCTTGTCTTGACCAGATAGTCCCAGTCCACGCCCAGGCGCTCGGCCGTCCACCCGGCGCGCTTCAGCGCTCCCTCGTCCGGGGCGAGGACCAGGTCCACCCCGAACTCCTTGAAGAAGTCCCCGACGCAGGGCGCGGCATGAACGTCCTTCACCTTGGCCTTGGTGAACCAGTCCATTATCTCCGGGTTGTGGATATCGATCAGGATGACCTTGTCCGCCTTCATCTGGATGTGCTCGACCATGACCCGGGCGGATAACGGTTCGCCGAGGTTGAAGCGCTCGTCCTGTCGGGCGTAGCCGAAGTAGGGGATGACGCAAGTTACCTTTTCAGCTCCCAGCCCCCAGGCGGCGTCCTGCAGGAGGAGCAGCTCGATGAGCTTGTCGTTCGGGTAGGAGTTTTGAACGATCACGACCTCGCCGCGTAGCGCCTCGGTCTGGATCCGCGTATATGTCTCGCCGTCCGGGAAGATCTTGTTGACGGCTTGCACGTACTCGGCGTTCAGCTGCTTGGCCAGGTCCTTGGCCAGATTCGAAGAGGCGGAGCCGCCTATAACTATCATCGCCTGGGGATTAGGTTACCGATAAATAAGTGATTCTGCCCGGCTGGTGGTTCCCTACATCGAACTTGTGAAAACATCCAAATGTTCAGCGCCTCCCCAACTTATTTATCGTGCGCGCCTTATATCTTAGCCGGATGGGAATGCAAACCAATTCTATTTCAGAGTCCAGCGGTAAGTCTCCCCTTCCTTCCGAGGAAGAGGAGGATACGTTCGTGGAGGAAGAGGTCCTGGATGACAACGTCGAGGACGTCGGCACTCCGGACGAGGTTGTCGTTCACAGGGAGCGCAAGCCCTCGGAGCACGTCCTGGAGGACGAGAAGTACGGCCACCTGGACGGAGTGGGCATGATCTACGGCAACGTCGGAGCGACGTCGTTCCACCTGAGGGTCCTGGGCGACCTGCAGAAGATGGATTACGTTCAGGTCGTACACCAATCGCACGGCTGGGTGCTCGGTCAGGTTTCCGATATGGAGCGCAAGACCGACCTCACGCTCGAACGGGCGAAAAGGCTCAGCGAAGGCATGGACGTGGAGATCGACGAGATCGTCATCGCCCAGATATCCGTTCTAGGTTACAGGGACGAGAGGAAGCTGCTGCAGGTTCCCCGCTCCCCTTTCAAGGCCGGGGACATGGTCTACCGGGCCAAGGACCAGCTCATCAAGGACGTCATAGGCCTCAAGGAGAACACTCCCACCGGGGCGTACCTCGGCAAGCTCTTCGGTTACGACATCAACGTCGAGGTGGACATCAACGCCATGGTCCAGAAGCATGTGAGCATTTTGGCCAAGACCGGCGGCGGCAAGAGCTTCCTGTGCGGAGATCTGGTCGAGGAGCTGATGAAGCACGACGTCACCGTTCTGATACTCGACCCCCACGGCGAGTACGGGGCGATGCGCGATGTCGGCACGGTGATGCCCGGTAAACGGGATTTTGGCATCCATCCTATGGGCTTCAAGGACAAGATAATGGAGTTCGCGACCGATACCACGATCAACAAGGACGCCAAACCTTTGAAGTTCACCCTGGCCAACATAGACGCCCGTGATCTCTTAGCGCTCACGACCATCAAGAACGGAAAGGTCTACCTGAACGCCCTGCGGAAGGCCATCGACGGCCTCAAGGCGGTCAAGAAGGATTACGGGCTGAAGGAGATCATAGCCATTCTGGAGTCCGACGAGGATGCCAACAATCAGACGCTCATCGCCGAGCTCGCCTACCTCAGCGAGGTGAGCATCTTCGCCCCGCAGGGCACCAAGATCGATGAACTGATAACTCCCGGAAAAACGACCATCATCAATCTGAAGGGGACGCCTCCGGACATCCAGGAGCTTATCGTTACGAGATTGGCGACGGCGATGTTCGAGCTGCGCAAGCTCGGAAAGGTACCGCCGATGATGATGATAGCGGAAGAGGCGCACAACTTCTGCCCGCAGCAGGGCGTGACGTCCTGTTCTAAAATATTCCGCACCATCGCGGCGGAGGGCCGCAAGTTCGGTCTCGGCCTGACGATCATATCCCAGAGGGCGGCCAAGATCGATAAGAACGTGTTGTCCCAGTGCAACACGCAAATGATCCTCAAGGTCACCAACCCCAACGACCTGAAGGCGATCGTATCGTCGGTGGAAGGACTGCAGGAGGGAATGGACCAGGAGATACAGCGCCTGCCTATCGGCGTCGCTCTGGTCATGGGCGGCAACATCCAGATGCCGCTGTTCGTTGAAGTTCGTCCGCGACAGAGCAGGCACGGCGGCGAGTCCGTGGAGATCATCCCCTCCAAGAGGCTGTGAGATGAGGGACACCATTTCCAAGGAACATCTGGACCGGTACCTTTCGATAACCAAGCGAGCTTTGGAGAAGGTCACCATATCCGCTCCGGAGCGCTCCTTCAATAAGAAACTCGCAGATTCGTTCCTGGAAATGGCTCGGACGTACTATTCGGACGCCAAGCACTTCGCCGAGCAGGGCGATTACGTCAACGCGTTCGCTTCCGTGAACTACGCGCACGGATGGCTGGACTGCGGAGCGCGCGTCGGCCTTTTCGACGTGGGCCAGGACGACCAGCTTTTCACTTTGTTCGAGTGATCCAGAGCAGCCGCGGCCCCTTCGTATCCACCGAGCAGCGGTAGACCTCGCCGAACTGCGAGAGCGTTTCCGTTAGAAGCTCCAGGTCCGGGCCGGTGGCGAAGACGGAATTGCCGATCATGGCCTGGCTGGCCCAGCCCCATTTCTTCGCTTCCCAGACCGCCCTTCTTATTTCCGGTGTGGCGAGTCCGGAACCTTCCATGAACTCGTTCGATAAACGGAAGAAGTTCTCCAGCGTCGGCTCCTTCATCAGCGAATCCACGCAACGGGAGCCGACGGTGTTTATCTTCTCCAGCGTCTCCCTCTTCGAGAGCATCTCGGCCGTCGGTATGGACGGGCCGACGACAGCCAGCACCAGGTCCATGTGCCCGTTCATTCTGCCTACCTCGCCTATCGGCGGCAGCCCCGGTTTCCTGCGCAGTTCGATGCCGCTGCGCATTATTCCGGACACATCGCCCATGCCCGTGCGATTGATGATCTCCGCGGAATGCGCCGCGGCGTAAGCGTCCTTCTCAGGCAATCCCAACAGGTGGGCTAGCGCCCAGGCGGCGGATATGGATCCGGCGGCGCTGGTGCCGAAACCCTGCGCCACGGGAAGCTGCAGCTCGTTGCGCACCTTGACGTCCAACGGACGGTCTCCCAGGATGTTCCGCACCGCCCTCTCGGTAACTGGTGCGTCAGCCTTCAGTCCGTTCAACCAGATGTCCACCTTGCCCGTTCCCTCGGATACTTCGACATCGCTTATGACGCCAAGGGAAATGCTTAGGCCGGCGCCGCGGGAGCCGCAGGTCATGGCATCCTCGTGCTGGCAAACCTGGAACAGTCCGGTGATGTGTCCGGGGCAGAATACCTTGGCTTTCATATTCTGGACATCTCCTTGATCAGCTGGTGCGCCACTTCGCTCTTGCTCCCTTCGATCTCGGTCTGGTATCCGGATCGAACGAAAACGACCTTGGTGCTGCCCGGTTTGACCTCCTCCAGGTCGTTGGCCACCACCGCCTTGAGGAGGTTTCTGTCGAGCGATTCGACGGCCTCCTTCACCAGGTCCTCCTTCCTGACCCCGGACTCGGCCTTGAACCCGATCACCCTGTCGCACTTCCGGACGATAAGCGGCAGCATCTTCGGGACGGACCTGAGCTGCAGCTTGGTCACCTTCGCTTCGGAGGGGAGCTTCCCTTTCTTCCTGTCAAAGGTGAAGTCGGAAAGCGCCGCCGGCACCACGACCATGTCGTGATCGATAGCAGGTATCATCTTCTCCAGGTCGGCCAGGCTCTCAAAACGTCTGATAGGGATGAACGTCGGAAGCGGCATGGAGCAGCGGCCCATCCACATCTCCACGTCCGCACCCTCGTGATAGGCGGCCTTGGCCAGTTCCACGGCTGTTTCGCCGGTCCCCTTGTTGGTCACGATGCGCATATCGTCCATGCTCTCCGCGGACGAGCCGCCGATCATCAGCAGCCGCCTTCCTTTCATATCTCCGTCCGATAGTTTGCGGATGACCGCGTGGACGATCTCCTCCCGCACGGCTATCTTTGCTTTCTTGCCCTCCATGCGGGGGCCGACGAACTCCACGCCAGCTTTCTTCAAGCGCTCAATGTTCTCGGCCACCATGGGGTTGTTGAACATCGCCCCGTGCATCGCCGGGGCGATAAGGATGGGGACGCCGGAACCCAGGGCCACGGTGGCCATCGTCGTGACGGTGGTATCGTCGATACCGCAGGCGATCTTGGAGATGGTGTTGGCGGTGGACGGCGCTATCAGCAGCAGGTCCGCCCTTTCCGGCACGTCGCCCATGAGCGTCACGTGCTGCACCCGGCCGTCCAGTTCGGTGACGGCCTCCTGGCCGGTGGCGAAGCTCATGGCGTAGGGCGTGACAAGTTTCTGAGCCTCTAATGTAAGAACAGGTATCACCGTAGCGCCGTGGCGCATGAGGTCCCTGGCCAATTCAAAGCACTCCACGGCGGCGATGGAACCGGTGATGCCCAGCACTATCTTCTTCCCTCGCAACAGGGAGGACAGGCTACCGACGATGGCCTCGGAGGGGTGCATGCTGCTAAATTCGGCCGACTCGATTTAAACGTATGCCTGAACCGCCTTCTTCACCGATTCCAGCACTTCCCCCAGCTTTCCGCTGGAGTCGATGACGGTCCATTTCGCTTCCCTGGCCAGCATCAGGTAGTTGTCCTGCACTTTGCCAAGATACCCCTCGCGCTCGAACTTGCTTGGCACACCGCGGTTTCCGACGCGGCGCATGGCGACCTTGGGCTCGCTCGTCAGCAGTATCGTCACGTCCGGATGCCTGATGACCGGACCGTTCAGGTTCAGCAGCCACGACACGGCGTTGTCGCCCATGTCCTTCTCCAGGGCGGCGCCCTGGTAAGCCACGGTCGAACCGTAATAGCGGTCGCAGATGACGACCTTGCCCTGCTTCAGCATCTCTTCGATGCGCAGCGTATGCTGGCAGCGGTCGGCGGTGAACAGCAGCGATTCCGTACGGGGATCGAGGTCCTCGTTGTTAGCTCGTCGTACCGCCGCCCCCAGCCAATCCCCGGTCGGTTCGGCGTTGAGGACGACCTCACGACCTTTTTCTTCCAGCCAGGCCTTGAGCTTCTTGGAAATGGTGCTCTTTCCCGTGCCGTCTATGCCTTCCAGAACGATGAAGACGCCCTTTCCGCTCATCTCAGACCCGCCCTGCGCTGGTAGATCCTCCAGCTGAGGATGAGCTCCTTAGCCGCGTACACCTCGTCGACGCGGGATATGGACGTGGATATCGGCGCGGCCTTGACGTCCGCCGGATCGCCGTTGGCGATGTCTAAAAGCGCCTGGGCGTAGCGGTCCAGGGTCTCCTTGCTCTCCGATTCGGTCGGCTCTATCATCAGCGCCTCCTCCACCAGGGAGGGGAAGTAGATGGTGGGGGACATGAAGCCCCTATCAAGTAAGGCCTTGGCCACGTCCGTGGCGTGGATCCCCTTCTCCTCGGCCAGCTTTTTTGCGGAAACGACGAACTCGTGCTTGCGCAGCTGGGCGAAGGGCATCTCGTACGCCGGAACGACCTTGCTCTTCAGATAGTTCGAGTTGAGCACGGCCTTCTGCGAGACCTCCTTGAGGCCGTCGCTTCCCTGGGCTACTATGTACGAGTAAGCTCGGACGAGGACAGCGAAGTTGCCGAACATCGAACGTACTTTGCCGATGGTGTCGAAGCGCTCGTAGTCTAGGTGGTACTTGCCTTCCTTGGAGACGATGCGCGGTACAGGAAGGTACGGCTCAAGGAAATCCTTGACGCCGACCGGCCCCGCTCCCGGCCCTCCGCCGCCGTGCGGCGTCGCGAACGTCTTGTGCAGGTTGANNCCCATGATGGCGTTGAGGTTCGCCCCGTCGTAATAGAGAAGTGCGCCAGCAGCGTGGACCATCTCCGCCATTTTCATGATGTCCTTCTCGAAAAGGCCAAGGGTATTAGGGTTGGTGACCATGACCGCGGCGGTACGTTCCGATAACGCCGCCCCAAGCGCCTCCAGGTCCACGCAGCCGTCCGGTCCGGACGGGATCTCGATCACCGTAAAACCGGCCATGGCCGCGCTTGCCGGGTTCGTTCCGTGAGCGGAATCTGGAACGATGACCTCCGTGCGCGGCATCTCACGGTCCTCGTGGTACGCTTTGGCTATGAGCATGCCGGTGAACTCGCCTTGGGCGCCCGCCGCAGGCTGCAAGGTGACTGCGTCCATGTGGGAGATTGCGCACAACGCCTTTTCCAGCTCGCGCATCAGGCGCAACGCGCCCTGGATCGAATCCTCGTCCTGGCACGGGTGGACGGACGTCACGGTCGGCAGCGACGCCAGC
>DUJZ01000068.1 GCA_013329565.1 Methanomassiliicoccales archaeon | reverse complement strand
GAAGATGCTCTATGACCAGGCGCTGATGCTCATGGCCCTGGCGGAAGCTTACGCCGTGACGGGCGACCGGGAGTACCGGCAGGCCGGACACGAGATCATCGGTTACGTAGAACGAGATCTGACCTCCAATGATGGCGGCTTCTTCTCTTCGGAGGACGCGGACTCCGAGGGCGTGGAAGGTGCGTTCTACGTATGGAAGTTCGAGGAGCTTTCCTCGCTCCTCTCGGCAGACGATCTGCTACGGTTCAAAGAGCTGTACGACCTCTGGGAATCGGGAAATTTCAGGGACGAGGCCACCCGGACAAAGTCCGGGCTCAACGTGCTGCATCGCACCAAGACCCTCCGGGAGTTCGCGTCCTTGAAAGGTTCCGAACCCGAGGAGATGTACGCCTGGGATGGAAGGATACGGGATGGTCTGAGGGTGGATCGAGAGAAAAGGCCGCGCCCGGCCCTGGACGACAAGGTCCTGACCGATTGGAACGGACTGATGGTGGCCGGCCTGTGTCGGGCGCACCGTCAACTTGGATGCGAGAACGCCCTTCCTCTGGCCCGTCGGGCCCTGGACTTTCTGGAGAACCGCATGGTGAAGGACGGCGTCCTATACCACACCTACCGTCAGGGAGAGGTGGGCGTCCCTTCGCTGCTGGACGACCACGCCTGCCTGGCCTGGGCCCATCTGGAGATGTACTTCGCGACCCTGGAGAAAGAACATCTGGAGAGATGCCTGGACATCGTGGAGGAGATGATGGCGCTGTTCCTCGACCGGGAGGACGGGGGGTTCTACCTGTCGCGGGACGATCCCGATCTCCTGATCCGGATGAAGGACCTCTACGACGGAGCGTCCCCGTCCGGGAACTCGGTCGCGTATTATGTGCTTGTGCAGCTGGCCGCCCTTTTCAACGACCGTCGGTCGGTGGACGCCATGGAAGGGGTGGAGAGGCATTTCATGCGCGAACTGCGATTGACGCCGTCCGCCTACGCCATGTTCATGTGCGGCGTACTGATGAAGAACGAATCCCGCACCCTGGAGGTGTTCGGGGCGTCCGATCCCTGGTTTCCGGGCTACCACCCGCACCTTCTTATCGTGAGAGCGGAGCATCTGGAGGGTCTGCCCGTGCTACCCAATGGATACAGGCTCTGTGTTAAGGGGGCCTGCCTGCCGGAGACGGACGACCGCGAGGAGATCGAAAGGCTTCTAGAGTAGGTCGAAGGCGGCGGCCAACGCCCCGTCCTCGGCCTTGGAGACCGTGGAAGCGGTGCCGATGATTATAGCGTCCCCCTCGCGCAGGTTGAACCTCTCGTGCAAAAGCTTGGCCAGGACGGGATCTTGCTCGTCTATAACGTAATCAGGCGGCACGGTCAGCCTGCCATCCTTCATGACCAGGGTGGTGGCGCCCTCCGCCCCGGCCATGATGGCCGAGTCGCGCTGCTCCACTCCCAACTTGATCTTGTTGCCGTTGTTGCTCATCTGGACCGCCACGCACTCCTTGCCTAGAGCTATCGAGCCGTGCCCGATGTCGGCGATCTTGATCGGAAGATCCGAGAGGAAGGCGTTCCCGTGGCGGGTGATCTTGACGCCAGTTTGACGAACATCGATCATGTCCAGTCCACGGAGGTATTCGATTATCGTGCGCATGCTGCCCTCGCCGATACCCACCGCGTCCGCTATCTGCTTGCGTCCTTTGCGTTTCTGGTCCGATAGCACCATCAGCGTGCGGTACACGTGGTGGTTGCCGAAACGGTGTACCGGACCGTAGCGGGGCAGGTCGACGAGCTTCATGCCTCAGAATACCGTGACCTGTCCTTTTACAACTTTCTCCGTTACCTTGCCGATGTTCTCCAACCACTCGTCGGAAATGGCATAGGCCTCCTTCTGCCATTTGGCGGTGTCGGCGCCGGGGGCCAGGAACAGTTGCACGCTGCAGGTCTCCGGGTCACTGATCGGGCGGCCGATCTGGGATAGGATGCGCACGTCGGCCTCGACGATGTTGCCGTTGCTCTTCTTGACGATGTCGTTGGCGATCCAGTTGGCCAGGATGTTGTACATCTTGCCCACGTGGGTGATGGGGTTCTTGCCGGCCGAGGCCTCCATGGACATGGTGCGGTAGGGAGTGATGAGGCCGTTCATGCGGTTCCCGCGGCCGACGGACCCATCGTCCCCGTTCTCGGCGCTGAGGCCGGTGACGGTCAGGTAGAAGTTGCCGGTGGCCGGGTTGTCGGCGTGGTTCACGTCCAGGTGAACGTCGTAATCGGTGTGCTTGCTGGCGTTGTCAAGTACCCTCTCGCTCATCTCGTCCACAACGCTCTTGTAGTGGTCGGCGTCCGGGATGTAGCGGTCGACCATGGCGCAGGCGATGGTCATGTTTATCTTCTTCCCGTTGCGGGAGCACATGACCTTGACGTCCTCCCCGGTCTCCTTGAGCTTCTTCTTCATCGCGCCGTTCACGTACCTCTCGGTCTCCAGGCACACCAGCTCGGTGTCCGAGTAGGGCGCGAAGGAGCAGCCGAAGGAGGTGTCGTTGGCCAGCAGGCAGTGGTTTCCGTGCCCGTCCATCTTGCACTGGTCCTTGAGGGCCTCGAAGTTCTTGATCAGGTCGAAGGAACCCTTCCCGATGTGGCAGTCCACGGTGATGTGGCGGTTGACGTCCAGGTTGGGGAAGCGTTTGAGGTACTCCTTGGTGGCGTTGATGGCCGTGGTGCTGTACGGAAGGCGTTCACCGTTCACCTGGGTGATGGCGCGTCCAGAGAGCATGATGTGGATCGGTTCCAGGACCTCTCCGCCTGCGAACTTGGGGGTGCTCTGTCCGCCCACGACCTCGTTCTGATCGGTGTTATGGTGCAATATCTCCCCGAACCTCTCCAGATACATCTTGCACAGGGCCAGGGAGACGGCCTCCGCGATCCCGTCGGATATGCTGTCCGGATGGCCGATGCCTTTCCTCTCCACCAGTTCGATGTCCTGTTGGGCGAGAGGGACGGCCTTCATGGTCTCGACCACGATGTTCTTGGATGCTTTCTTGGGGGAGATCTTGCGGCCTACCGTCTTGGCGGTGGCCTTCGCCTTTGCACTTACCTTAGCCATGAATGATTCACCTTGTTGTGAGCAGGGACCCGTAAGGGAACCTGGATGGTCCATGGAAATTCCTGGTTTGATATAAGGGTGATTGACTCAAATATTCATATATGAATAATGACATCGGTCAATCATGAAGTTCCCTCGGGAAGGCGAGATAAAGCGCCTGCGCAAGTCCCTGGACATCACGCAGCAGGAGCTGGCCAAGATCAGCGGAGTGAGCCAATCCACGATCGCCAAACTGGAAAGAGGGAGCATCAAGGGCAGTTACGAGGCGGTGACCAGAATATTCGCCGCCCTGCAGGAGGAGTCCCGCCGCCACTCCAAGGCCAGCACTGCAGGCGATTTGGCCACCAGGCAGATAGTGGGCGTCCAATCCAACGAGCTGGTGAAGGCGGCCACCGAACTGATGCGTTCCTCCGGCATATCCCAGATGCCGGTGTTCCTAGGACGGCAGCACGTAGGGAGCGTCAGCGAGAATCAGATCCTGGCCCGGCTGAGGGACGGGGAAAGGATGGAGACCATCGTCGAACTGAAGGTCAGCGACATCATGGAGGACGCTTTCCCGATCGTCAACGAAGACACCCCGATAGAGGCGGTGACCGCCCTGCTCAGCAGCTCTCACGCGGTGATGGTCGGGAGGAACGGGGATATGACCGGCATCATAACTTCGGCCGATCTGCTAAAGATGCTCTGAACAATATTCTTAAAAGAATTAACGGTCCGTGCGCAGAACGAACGAATCCAGGTCGTTCGGTATGGTCGTGTTTTGAAATATTCCACGGGCTTCATCTAGAAGGGCGCCGACCTCATCGTATCGCCCGCTGATGTGCACGAGATACAGGGTGGCGACCAGCGAATCCCTCGCCAGCAGCGCCGCGTCCCTGGCCGTGCTGTGACCGAACTCCCTGGCCTTGGCCTCCAGGTCGGAAGCTACGGTGGCCTCATGGATCAGAACGTCCGCACCCGCGCAGGCCGACACCAGGTCCGGGCAGGGAGCGGTGTCCCCGCTATAGACCAGCCGGAGACCTTTCCGGGACGGCCCCATCACCATGTCCGGGGTGACCGTCGCTGACCCGACCTTCACCGAACCTCCTTCGACCAATCGGGAGAAGCTGGGACCTTCCCTGACCCCCAACCCTGTGGCCTTTTCCGGATCAAAGCGACCCGGGCGGTCGTCCTCCTGGAAGGCGTAGCCTAAGGCCGGCGTGGTGTGGTTCGCTTTGAAAGCCATCACCTTGTAGCCTTCTCCGTTGACCTCCTCACCTGGCGACAGGTCGTGGCCCTCGACCTCGTACTTGCGGTCGAATATGCCCAGACCCAGGATGGCCCGAACCATTTCCTCCGTCCCTTCCGGACCGTATATGTTCAGGGGAGCCTCCCGGCCGTAGAAGTTCATGGACTGGACGAGACCGGGCAATCCCAGGAAATGATCGCCATGATGGTGGGTGATGAAGATGCTGGTTATCTTCATGAAGGAGACCGAGGAGGCCATGAGCTGCCTCTGGGTGCCTTCCCCGCAATCGAACATCAGGACCTCGGGGCCCAACCGCAATGCTATGGACACCGTGTTGCGCTTGGTGGTCGGGACGCTCCCGCCCGTGCCCAGGAATATTAGGTCCATGCCCACCTAAACCCCCTTGGGGGCTATAACGTCTTTCTCCTTCCTGTCCAAGTAACGGCTGCCCGTGATGAAGATCACGAAACCGATGATCGCCAGCCCGGTGGCGATGTACATCGAGCCGTGGTATCCGAGGGCGAAGACGGTGACACCGCCCACCAGCGCGCCGATGATGGCCGAGATGCTCAGGAAGGACTGCAGCAGTCCGGACGACGTGCCCTTCTCCTCGTTCCTTTCCATGAGGTATTTTATCGAACCCACATAGAGGCAGGACCAGGCGGCGGCGATGGACACCTGCATGGGTATGATCTCCTCCGGCCTGGTGGCCAGCGTGTATGAGGGGAAGGTCAGGATGGAAAAGACGAAGCCGGCCATCACCAGGTGATATGTTTTAAAACGGTCGATGAACCGCATGAACACGTACTGGGCGATGGCGTTTATGCCGTAGACGAAGCCGATGAACAGAGGGGTCGCCCCGAGGTCCGCCAGGAACAATGGATAAACGACCCATATCATGTTGGCGCCGGTGTGCCTGAACATGATAGATACGTACACCGGATAGTTGTGCCGTATCATCGCCGCCGGAAACAGCGGTACCTGGTGCACCTTCTCCCCGACGAACATCAGACGGGTGGAGATGAAGTAGGCCACCAGCAGCATCAGCCCGCTGGCCAGGAAGATCTCGTAGTAGATTGTCAGCATCCCGGCGATGAACGTGCCTATCCCGAAGCCGAGGCTGCCGTAGGCGGTGAACTTGCCTATCTTCCCCTCGGTCTCGTACACGTAGGTCAGCAGGGCCGAGGGATAGATGCCGGCGCACAGCCCGATCATGACCCGGACGACGGCGAGGGTCTCCTTGCTGTCGGCGAAGACCAAAAGGAATAGCGCGATGGCGGTGAGCGCTAGACCGCCCTGCAGGTACAGCTTCCGCCCATGCACATCGGACGCCCGCCCGAACATGTAGGACGATGCGAAAAGTGCCAGATTGAAGGAGGCGGTTATTATGCCGATCTCCATCATGTTGGCGCCCAGCTCGTCCCTCAGCATGTTGGGGATGAGCAGGGCTGCGCCGGACAACCCGGCACTGGAGAGCAACTGGATATAGCCTGGCTTCATGGCCCGGGGGAATCCTTAAAGGATATTATTCTTTCCTGGATCACCTTCCAAGGGACCCCAGCTCGCGGTCCTTCCGGGAGACCTTCTTGTACTCCCGGTAGTGGTCCTTGCACAGGTGCACGCGCTTCATGCCCTCGTCGACCTTGAGCTTGGCCTCGCTGGCCGCGTCCCCGGAGATGGAGCGCTCGGCCTCGGAACCGCATCCCTTGACATCGCAGGCCTTGCTGACCTTGATAGCGTGACGAGCTTCCGCCATGGACCTGGAACCTCCCTTACGGATATAATACGATTGCTCCCTCCGGGGATATGCTTATTGCCTGAGCGATGAATCGATTAACATGAGCGACCGACGCAAGGTCCTGGTCTGTATCGACGGTTCGGAGAACTCCCTTCGGGCGGTGGAGTTCGCCCGCGACCTGCTGGTCTCGGCCGACGTCTACGTCACCCTGCTGGTGGTGGTGACGCCCATGGACTGCGACTACTTCATGGAAAAGACCGCCCCGGTCTGTGACGTGGATGCCATTGCCAAGGCCAAGTCCCGCGCCGCGGCGTCCATACTGAGGGAATCGGGAATTGACCATTGCCTGAGCTCCTTGACCGGCAATCCGGCGGACGTGATCCTGAAGATATCTGGAAAGCATCAGCTGGTGGTCATGGGCAGAAAAGGTTCGGGAAGCTCATCGGCCATATCCCTGGGAGGGGTATCCGGGCAGGTGAGCCAGAACATCAAGGTGCCGCTGCTGCTGGTCCCCTGACCTGGAGGAGAGATAATCCAAAGTATTTTTAGCCGGGGGGCCATCTCCAGACGGTTCTGAGGTCTCAACATGGTCAAGGTAGCCCCGTCGATACTTTCCGCCGATTTCGCCCGCCTGGGCGAGGAGGTCCGCCGGGTCGAGGCGGCCAGGGCCGACTGGGTTCACGTGGACGTCATGGACGGGGTGTTCGTACCCAACTTGACCATCGGGCCGGAGGTCATCAGGGCATTGCGCCCGCACGCCAAGATCCCCTTCGACGTTCACCTCATGATCGAGATGCCTGAGAGGTACGTGGAACGCTTCGCGGAGTGCGGAGCCGATTATCTTACGGTTCACGTGGAGGCCTCCCATGATGTGAAAGGGGTCCTTTCCCACATCCGGCGCCTGGGAATGAAGGCCGGTATCTCCCTTAATCCGGGAACGGATCTGGCAACGGTGGAACCTTACTTTGATGACATCGACCTCCTACTGGTCATGACCGTGCAGCCTGGTTTCGGCGGGCAATCCTTCCATTCGGAGGTGCTGCCGAAGATATCGCGGGCACGCCAGATCCGGGACGATCGGCAGCTCGATTTTGAGATAGTGATCGACGGCGGCATCAACCGGGAGACCGGAAAGCTGTGCGTGGAGAGCGGCGCCACCGTGCTGGCCGCCGGATCGGCGCTGTTCAAGGCCAAGGACATGGCGGCGGAGATCGATCTTTGGCACAAGTATTAAAGGCGTTTTCCAATAGCAAGTATAATAACGGTGAACCGGAATCTAGGGCGGTCCTTGTCGTATTTAAACGATAGGGCTCTACACATCGTGGGAAGGGTCCGATCATGGCGCGAATAGGTTCCAAAAAATCACTGGTGGCCAAGCTGGGAATAAAGGAAGGTCAGAGAATACGCATTATAAACGCCCCTTCCAAGTACGACGTGGCCCTCGGGCGCCTCCCCAAGAACGTGGTCGAGGCCAGCAGCGGTGACAGTGAACTGGATTTCATCCAGCTGTTCACCTCCTCCGAGGAAGAACTGCGCCGGGAGTTCCCCAAGCTCATGCGTACCCTGAAGAAGGAAGGCATCATCTGGATATCCTATCCCAGGACCTCCTCCAAGCTCGATTCCGACCTGGTCGGAGTCACTGTCCGCGAGGTCGGCATCGGGCACGGAATGGCCGAGGTCAAGATCTCCGCGTTGGACGAGGATTGGGCCGGGATAAAGTTCGTGAACAAGAAGAAGGAACTGGACTGAGCGCAGGAAAGTTCATATCGGTCGGTCAGCAATCCGGGGTGCGATGTACATGAAGATATCTGGAAGGCAGATGGTGATTTTCCTCACCGTCATCGCCCCGCTGATGTTCCTTTTGGCCGCCCTCGTGATCACGCCTAGCTTCTGGGTGATCTTGCTGGCCTTGATCTGGCTGGGCGTAGGGCTTACCATGCTCTACATTCCCAAGGCCGAAGATTGATCAGACCTTCCGACCGAAGGCCACCTTTCTTTCCACCCGGTTGATGCGGACTTTGACCGTCTCCCCCGGCGTGGCGTCCGGGACGATTATCACCAGACCTTCTATCTTTCCTATCCCGTCCCCTCTCTCGCCTATGTCCGTTATCGTCACTTCATAGATCTGGCCTTCCGTCACCGGCCTCCTTCCGGGATCGCCGTGCTCGTCGCGCATGTTGAAACCATTCGTGGGTTGGACAATAACTTTATGGCCGAGAGGGATAACCCTTCGATCACAATGGGCGTGAACCTTTCCGATCTAGTTCTGGCCAAGGACCTGGAGGCGCAGGAGCTCATGGGGAGGACCGTGGCCATCGACGCCTATAACGCGATATACCAGTTCCTGTCGGTCATAAGGCAACCGGACGGAACTCCGCTGATGGACCCCCGGGGAAGGACCACTTCCCATCTGGAAGGTCTGTTGAATCGGAACGCCAATTTCGTGGAGATGGGATTGCGGCCCGCCTACGTTTTCGACGGCGTCCCTCCGGAGAAGAAGGACGCCACCATCCGGGAGCGGCGGGAGCGGCGGGAATCCGCCAAGAAGGAGTGGGAGCAGGCCAAGGCCGAGGGCGATGTGCGTAGAGCGTACTCCAAGGCCACACAGTCCTCCCGTATAACCAACGAGATCGTGGAATCCTCACGCATCCTTCTGACCCACCTGGGCATTCCGGTAGTACAAGCCCCGGAGGAGGGGGAGGCGCAGGCGGCCTACATGTGCGCCAAGGGCGACGTGTGGGCTTCGGCCTCCCAGGACTTCGATTCTCTCCTGTTCGGCGCCCCGCGGCTGGTGCGCAACCTTACCCTTTCCGGCCGCCGCAAGATGCCCGGGAGGGACGAATACCGAGAAGTGCGCATGCAGATAATAGATCGGGACGAGACCCTATCGGCCCTGGGACTGAACGGGAAGCAACTGGTGGACCTGTGCGTTCTGATCGGAACGGACTTCAACCCGGGCGTGATGGGGATCGGGCCGAAGAAGGCCCTGAAGCTGATCAAACAGCACGGCACCCTGGCCGGTGCGCTCCGTTCATTGGGAATGGAGGACGGGGAGATGGAGAAGGTGCGGTCGATCTTCCTGGACTTCGAGCGCACCGACGATTACCGCCTGACATGGGCACCTCCGGAGCGCCAGAAGGTGCTGGACATGCTCTGCGGCGAGTACGGCTTCTCCGAAAAGAGAGTCAACGGAGCGTTGGACAAGTTCTCCTCGGGGAAGAAGGACCAAATGCGCCTCGACATGTTCTGAGCATTTCCGAGAGTGCGCAAAAACCTAGCCAGGACCAACGGGTTTAAAAGGAAGTTGGCCAATAAGGGCGTAAAGGGACGGCGATGATAAAGCAGGTCCAAGGCAATTATAACCCTAGCGCGCTGGAAAAGTCGGTCCAACTCCTTTGGGCAGAGACCGATGCGTACAATAAGACCAAGGAACTCAGGGCCTCCGGCCCGGACTTCTACTTCGTGGACGGTCCTCCATACACTACTGGATACATCCACCTAGGCACGGCGATGAACAAGACGATCAAGGACATGATCGTGCGGTTCAAGCGCATGCAGAAGTTCAACGTGAGCGATACTCCTGGCTACGACATGCATGGGCTCCCCATCGAGGTCAAGGTGGAGAGGTCCATCGGCGTGAAGAACAAGAAGGAGATCGAGGAGTACGGCATCGACCGATTCGTCGGGACATGCAAGAGCTTCGCCCTGGACTTCCAGAAGCAGATGAACGCCGACTTCAAGGAGCTGGGCGTGTGGTTCGATTGGGAGAGACCGTATCTCACCATCGCCCCGGGCTACATCGAGGCGGCCTGGTGGACGCTGAAGCGAGCCTACGACAAGGGATTGCTGATAAGCGCCAGCCGGGTCCTTCCGGGCTGTCCGCGCTGCGAGACCGCCCTGGCGGAGGCCGAAATAGATTACTGGGACGAAATGGACCCGTCCATCTACGTGAAGTTCCGCCTCAAGGACGATCCCAAGGTTTCTTTGCTGATATGGACCACCACCCCCTGGACCCTG
>DUJZ01000078.1 GCA_013329565.1 Methanomassiliicoccales archaeon | reverse complement strand
GAGTGCGGGTCCAGGAAAGGTATGGACAATATTCCAGTGAGCGATAACGCGCTCGCTCCGATCAGCAGGCAGGCCGAGATGGCGAACAATGCCGCCACCCCAATCAGTACTTTGTTCCTTACCATCATTTACAACACCTATCTATTATTATACGACCCGCTTCGACTTGTGCATATAAAATGGGTTTTTGAGCATGCTACAGTTAAGCTTTTATATTTACAATCATGAAAGACGATAAATTTAGGACGCTGGATAGTCCGCTTTCAATATCGATTCCGGACGACGTAATTATTAATTATCAGCATTGCCTGACGCACCCCGACCATGAGCCCCATAATGCGCAACGCCCTTCGCTCGAACGGGCTTAAGGCGGTCATCTTCGATATGGACGGGACGCTTATTCGCAGCACCATAGATTTCCGTAAGATGAACCAGGGATTGGCCGACACGCTCCTGCAGCACGGCCTGCCCAAGGACATTCTGGACCCTAGCGGAAAGGTGAACGAAAGCATCGTCCGCGCATATTCCTACTTCAAGGTGCACAGCCATGACGGTTGGGCGGAAGCTTTGGAGAGGGACCTTAACCGAGTATCGCTGGAAGTGGAGATGGCTCGGGTGGACGAGACCAGGGAGGTCCCGGGAACCGCCGATACCTTAAGATATCTGAGATCCAGGGGCATCCGCACCGCCGTTCTGACCAGGGGGAGCAGGGCCTATACCGAGAGGGCACTATTGGCAGCTGGATTGGACGATAAGTTCGAGGTCGTCCTGTGCCGGGACGACCATCCGCTCATCGAGGCCAAGCCGAACCCAGTAGCGTTGCGTAGGGTGTACAATGCCCTAGATCTGAACGGGGACGAGTGCCTTTTCATCGGGGACCACGACACGGACCTGCTCTGCGCGCAGGGCGCGGGAAGCCCGTTCGCAGCGGTCCTTACCGGATCGTTCTCGGTGGAAATGTGGACGCCACTGAACCCGGACGTGATCATGGACAGCGTGGCCGAGCTGCCCCGACTCCTGGAGGGGTTGGAATGAAGGAGGTAAGGGTGGCTGACGCTCCATCCCCCATCGGCCCTTACTCCCAGGCCATCGTGCACGGCGACATGGTGTTCTGCTCCGGCCAGCTCGGACTGGACCCCACCACTGGCGTTCTCGTCGATGGCGCGGTCGAACAGGCCCGACAGGCACTGAAGAACCTGGAGGCCGTGCTCAATGGGGCTGGGAGCTCCCTTCACAGGGCGCTCAAGGTGACCATGTACCTTACCGACCTGTCCTGCTTCTCGGAGATGAACAAGGTCTACGCGGAATTCTTCGTCCCGCCTTATCCGGCGCGAACCGCGGTCCAGGTGTCGGCGTTACCCAAGGGGGCGGCGGTGGAGATCGACGTCATCGCCATACGATAGTCTTGGCAAAACATATTTTACTTGATAACTGGGTAGAACGCCCGATGAGCGGCGACCAGGGGAAGGTTCCCGAGGCCAAGCGAAAGAACGCGTCATTTCCGGTCACGGGTATGACATGCGCCACCTGCGCAGGCACCATAGCCGATTCTTTGAACGAGCTGGAAGGGGTTCTGAAGGCGGATGTCAACCTTGCCACCGAAAGAGCGTCGGTGACGTTCGATCCGGAGAAGGTCGACGTGGCCAAGATGCGCAAGGCCGTGGAGGACGCCGGGTATGGTGTCATTTTGAACGAGCTCACCTTATCCATAGGAGGAATGAGCTGCGCCTCCTGCGTCAACACCATCGAAGAGGTGGTCGGAGAACTGGACGGGGTGTTGTCGGCCACGGTCAACCTGGTCACGGAGAAGCTCACCGTTCGCTACGATCCGCAGCGCGTTCGCGTCGCTCAGATCAAGAAGGCCGTGGTCGACGCCGGTTATGAGGTCATCGAAGCCCAGACCCTGGACCTGGAGAAGGAGGTGCGGGAGAAGGAGACCCGCCGACAGAAAAGGCTTTTGCTTCTCTCCCTGGCCCTGGCGATACCCACCATGATCATCATGCTGACCATGGACTTCACCGACCTGTGGCACCAATTCCTGATGGAATGGGGGAACCTGATCATGTTCGCCCTGGCCACGCCGGTGCAGTTCATAGCCGGGTACCAGTTCTATATCGGGGCTTACAAGGCCCTGCGTAACCGCACCGCCAACATGGACACGCTGATCGCGGTCGGAACGTCCGCGGCCTACTTCTACAGCGTGGCGGTGATCTTCGCCCCTGGATTGGTAGCGCTGGAGCACGTGTACTTCGACAGCTCGGCCATGATCATCGCGCTCATCCTTTTCGGTAAGTATCTGGAGGCGAGGGCCAAAGGGAGCACCTCGGAGGCGATAAAGCGCCTCATGGGGCTTCAGGCCAAGACCGCCCGGGTCATCCGCGACGGCCAGGAATTGGAGATGGCCGTGGACGACCTGGACGTGGGGGACATCATGATCGTTCGTCCGGGTGAAAAGATACCTACCGACGGCGTGGTGGTCGACGGTCGTTCATCGATCGACGAGAGCATTATAACCGGAGAAAGTCTGCCTGTGTCCAAGGAGGAAGGGTCGGAGGTGATCGGAGCCACCATCAACGGCAGCGGCCTACTGCGGGTCCGAGCCACCAAGGTAGGCAAGGACACCGCCCTGGCGCAGATAGTAAAGCTGGTAGAGGACGCCCAGGTGGCGAAAGCCCCCATCCAGAGGCTGGCCGATCGTGTTTCGGCGATCTTCGTCCCGGCGGTGATCACCATAGCCCTGGTGGCTTTCTTCACCTGGTACTTCCTGGGGGTCCCGGCCTTCGCATCCGGAGAGCCGGCGTTCACCTTCTCGCTCACCATATTCATCACCGTGCTGGTGATCGCCTGCCCCTGCGCTCTGGGATTGGCCACGCCTACCGCCATCATGGTCGGCACCGGCAAGGGGGCGGAGAACGGCATACTGATCAAGGGGGGCGATTCCCTGGAGGTGGCGGGAACGGTCAACACCGTCGTCTTCGACAAGACCGGGANNGCCGACCTGGAGAGGGCGGTGACCGAGGCGGGTTACTCCGTCGTCACCGAGACCGTCGTCCTGAAGATAGGGGGGATGATCTGCGCCTCCTGCGTCTCCTCGGTGGAGGAGGCGATCGGCGGGGTGGAGGGGGTATTTGAGGTCAGCGTCAACCTCGGCGCCGAGAGGGCCCGGGTCGCCTACAACCCGAAGGCCGCCTCCGTCGCCGATATGAGGGCCGCCATCGAGGAGGCGGGCTACGAGTATCGAGGGGTGGCGGGAGAAGAGACCGAAGAGAGCGAGAGGGAGGAGAGGGAGGAGAGGGAGAGGCACCTCCTGGCCGAGAGGCGGAAGATTCTGATCGGTTTTGCCGTCGGGTCCTTCCTGATGCTCCTGGATATGGCCCACCTCCATACGCCGGTACCGATGCCGATCCTGATGCTCGTCATATCCGCCCCCGTCTTCGTCTACCTCAGCCGTCCGATCTTCTCGGCGGGGCTACGGGCTCTACGCCACCGGTCCCTGACGATGGACGTCATGTACTCCATGGGGATAGGGGTAGCCTTCATATCGAGCCTCATGGGGACCTTCGGCGTCCTACTGACCCCGGAGTTCATGTACTACGAGACCGCCGTCTTCCTCGCCGCCTTCCTCACCCTGGGAAGGTACCTGGAGACGAAGGCGAAGGGGAGGACATCGGAGGCGATAAAGAAGCTGATGGGGCTGCAACCGAAGACCGCCACCGTCCTGCGGGACGGCCGGGAGGTGGAGGTGGCGGCCGCCGACCTCCTCGCCGGGGACGTGATCCTCGTCCGGCCGGGGGAGAAGATCCCCGCCGACGGGGTCGTCCTCGTCGGCGAGAGCTACGTCGACGAGTCGATGATCACGGGCGAGCCTATCCCTATCCTGAAGAAGAAGGGGGACGCCGTCGTCGGCGGGACCCTCAACAAGAACGGCGCCATCAGGTTTGAGGCTTCGAAGGTGGGGCGGGAGACGGCTCTCGCCCAGATCATATCCCTGGTGGAGGAGGCGCAAGGGTCGAAGCCCTCGATCCAGAGGGTGGCAGATAGAGCCGTCACCTTCTTCATCCCCGCGGTCCTGGCGGCGGCGGCGGCCACCTTCCTCCTCTGGCGTTTCGTCCTGGCCGACCTCGTCGCAGGAGACCCCCTCCTCTTCGCCCTCACCGCCACCATATCGGTCCTGGTGATCGCCTGCCCCTGCGCCCTGGGCCTGGCAAGCCCTACGGCCATCACCGTCGGCCTCGGCCGGGCGGCGGAGCTGGGGGTCCTGGTGAAGAGCGGCGAGGCGCTGGAGGCCTGCGAGAAGATCGACTCCGTCGTCTTCGACAAGACCGGGACGCTCACCGAGGGCCGCCCGGAGGTGGTGGAAATGATCTCTTTCGACGATTCCTGCCCGGACATGCTTTCGCTCGTCGCGAGCGTCGAGGTGGGTTCGGAGCATCCCCTCGGTGAAGCTATCGTCCGCAAGGCTAGAGCGGACGGTCTGGAGCTGTTTGATATAGCGGACTTCGAGGGTTTGGCCGGAAAGGGAGTGAAAGCATCAGTGAAAGGCCGCACCATCGTGGTAGGCAATCGCGGGCTACTCGAGGAGATGAGCGTACCGCTAGGCGAGCGAGAGAAGGACGTGGTCTCCCTGGAGGAGCATGGTATGACCGCCGTTCTGATCGTCATCGACGGAAAGCTGTGCGGCGCCATAGGTATCGCGGACGTCCTGAAGCCTACCTCGGCCGAAGCGGTGGCGGAGCTGAGGCGCATGGGCATCGAGGTGGTCATGATAACCGGGGACAACCGGCGCACCGCCGAGGCGATAGCGAATAAGCTGGGCATAGAAAAGGTGCTCGCGGAAGTGCTTCCCGGGGACAAGGCCAAGGAGGTGTCGAAGCTGCAGGCCGAAGGTAGGATAGTTGCCATGGTCGGCGACGGTATCAATGACGCTCCGGCGCTGGCGCAAGCGGATGTGGGGATGGCCATCGGTTCCGGCACGGACGTTGCCGTTGAGGCGGGCGATATCGTGCTCATAAAGGACGATCCTCGGGACGCGGTGGCGGCGATACAGCTCAGCAGGCAGACCATGCGCAAGATAAGGCAGAACCTGTTCTGGGCTTTCGGCTATAATACGGCTGGCATACCGGTGGCGGCGGGCGTCCTGTATCCGTTCCTGGGCATTCTCCTATCACCGATAATCGCGGCGGGCGCCATGGCCTTCTCGTCCGTGTCCGTCGTGTCCAACGCCGCGCTGCTGAAACGCTACACGCCAGAGATCAAGAGAAAGGGAGGTGATTGAACGGCGATAGACCCTATATGCCTGATGGAGGTCGAGGAGAAGAGCGCGAAGTGGACCTCCGATCACAAGGGCAAGAAGTACTACTTCTGCGCCCCAGGCTGCAAGAAGAAGTTCGACGCGAACCCCGAGAAGTACGCCAAGAACTAGAAAGAAACCTCTTCGAACGTATTTTTTTAAAAAAAGGAAAGTGAGAACGGGCCGGTGGCCCGTGTTAGAGTTTCAGTGGCTCTTGTGTCTGCCGTCGCGTTCCTTGTTGGCCCGCTCCTGGGCGTAGGCTTCCTGACGGTCGGCCACGACGTCCTCGGTGGGGACCATCCTCTTGATGATGCCCATGGCGCTCATGCCCACGTTGAACAGTGCGGGCGGGATCCTGATGCCGTAGCGCAGGGTGGTGCCGGTCAGCTTCCCGGGGTTCATGATGTCGTCAGGGTCGATGAGCTTCTTGATGTCCCTGATGTACTTCGCTCCCGTCCCCCTTATGGGGTCCAGGTTGGATGCGAAGAAGGCTCCGAATCCAAGCGGGCGTCCACCGATGGTCAATGAGTAATTAGCGAACTTGGCGTTGAAGCCGAAGGCGGTCATCTGCGGCAGGTCGTCCGGGTTGAACAGGTAGTAGGGCATGAACATGACCGTGTTGCGGTCGACAATGGAGCCGATGATGGCGCCGGTCAGCCTCAGCTCCTTCAGCAGGCCGTAGCAGTAGTCCACGGTCTCCTCGAACTTGTTCAGCGGCAGCACTGCCTCGCCAGGAATGCTTCCGATCCCGACCTCGCGGCAGCGGTACTCGTAGCAGCGCTCGTCCCATTCGTGGGTGGCGACGTCGTCCGCAAGCCTCTTGCCGTTGTACTTGGTCATGATCTCGTCGATCTTCTTCTCTTCCCAGGCCACGATGTCCTTGTCACCTTCCAGCTGCACGTTGAGCACGGCGCCGTCCTCGATGGTGTGCTTGCCGGCCTTGCGCAGCAGCTCGAAGTGGTTGGGGTCGCTGAAGCCGATGTGCAGCGGTCTGACACGGGAGCGGCAGATCTCCATGAGCGGCTTGCCAGCCTCCCCGAGGGTCGGGAAGGCGTAGGTGAGGGACTTCATTACCTCGGGGGCGGGCTCCAGCTTGAAGGTCACGGTGCAGATGTGGGCCAACGTTCCCTCGGCGCCGACGATGAGCCGGTTCAGGTTGTAGCCGGTCTCGTTGTCCACGATGAGGTCGTAGCCGGTCTCCACGAGCGTTCCGTCGGGCATGACGACCTCCATGTTGCGGACCAGGTCTCCGCTGGTCCCGTACTTCATGGAGCCGACGCCGACGCCGTTGACGGATATCCAGCCGCCCAGGGTGGCCGCGGGGAAGGAGCTCGGGTATCCTCCGAGAAGCAATCCCTGCTCAAGGCAGGCGTCGTAGACCTCCTTCCAGGTGATCCCGGCCTGGGCCTTGACGAACAGGTTCTCCTTGTCGATCTTGATGATCTTGTTCATGCCGCCGGACATATCGATCAGGATGCCGCCGAAGACCGGGGTGGAACCGCCCAAGCCCCAGGTGGACGCTCCCCTCGGGGTGATGGGTACCTTCTCCTCCGCGGCGATCTTGACGATCCTGACCACGTCCTCGGTGGTGTGAGGACGCACGACGATATCGGGGAGGTTCTTAAAGGCGATCTGGGCCAGGTTGGGCAGTGGGGCGAGGTCGTGGCTGTACAG
>DUJZ01000097.1 GCA_013329565.1 Methanomassiliicoccales archaeon | reverse complement strand
TTCCGCACGAACGAATCCAGAACGTCCAACGCTTCCGGTATGCGATGACAGAAACCCTCAGCGTCCTCTCCCAGAACCAATCGATCGAGCATGCCCTGCTGCAATTCTCTGGCTAGCGTACAGGTGTCCCTTCTGCGGAGGGCTATGCCGCGCACCTTCAGCTCCCCGTCCTGGAAAGCGCCGTAGTAACGGTTCAGTGCACCGGCGCCATTGGTCAGGTTCGGCAGGAAGACGATCCACTTGTACTCGCCGTCCCAGACCAGCGGTATGCCCATGCGCTGCCCTATCTCCCGGCAGTAGGCCTCGATATCCCCGTCCCCGGAAAGCCACAATGAGTCCACGATGCCGTGCAGGACGCGGAAGCCGCGATTCTCGGCCACCTCCGCCGACTTGAGCAGTATCTCCCGGCCGTGGGCGGTTATCGACTCGTGACACTCGATCCGTCCGAAACGGGCGTTTCGGTAGCCGGTATAGCCGAAGCAGGTCACCAGCACCCACTTGAGCACCTTGGCCTGCTGGTCGTAGATGGCGCTCCGGCGTCCGCCCTCGTTCTTCAGGCGCTTGAGCGATATCCGTCGACGCACGATCGGCTCCAGCACCCGGCCGAGCAATCCTTTTCGCTTGGAGCAGGTCCAATATCCAAGTCCCGGTACGGGCTCCCCGCTGTCCTGGCAGCAATCGCAGTTGAGCGTCTCCGGGGATATGTTGTGGCGGACCATGATGCTCGGGTAGAGCGAGGTGAAGTCAACCTCCTGGATGTGTTCGTGCAGGCCGACCTTAGGTTCGTATATTAGTCCCCCGCGGTCGCAGGCCACCAGCTCGGCGGCGGTCTTGAAGTCCTCCGGCAGATTCTTCTTCCACATCACCAGTGAGCCCATCTTGCTGGCCTCGTTCACCTGCATGGCGCTGATGGCGCTCCCCGGGGACATGCGGGCCATGTCCTGCAGCGATATGCGGGAAAGGCGGCAGAGATCGATCAGTCCAGCAATGTTTCCTTCCTGGAAGATGAACGAAGAGCCCTTATCCAGATGCACCCGTCCGCGCAGCTTGTACGCCGGCGGTTTGTAAAGGATGCGTCCGTATGTGAAGTAGCTCTTCGCCTTCCCGCGGCGCTTTCCTCCTTCCCGTCCCAGTTCCAGCTCCATCTCGTTCCGTTCTGCGCACTTCTCCAGGAACGGAAGATGAAAGCTGTCCCCGCCGTCGGTGACCAGCACGTCCGGGTCCTTGTCTCGAAGGGCCTGCTGCAACAGCTCCAGAATATCGGCTTCCTTGCCCTCCATGACGATATCGTCGAGAGTGGCCCGCTTCAGGCGGTCCTCCATGGTCGGCATGCCACGGCGGGCTGACGTTTCTAACGTAAGTTCGCACGTGCGCAGCTCCGGCATCGGGTAATCCAATCGAAACGGAGTGTCGAGGTTCTTCCATCTCTCAACATCCATCAATCCCATCGGGAACACCTTGCGGTGCAGGAAGTAGCGGGTGTCCATGCGCGTATCGACGTTGAAAAGCGTGTGGTCGCGGTGGCATCCCCACTTGTCGATCGTCTTGGCCAAGGGCATGAGATTTCGGTAACTTCTGGGCGTAACCTTCAGCACGTCCTCCATCGGTCCGGTCAGCCAGGTGCGGTGCTTCTCCCAGCGATGTTCCACTCCGGCCTCCTTCAGTCCGAGGAGCAGGTCCGGCCTGCGCTCCGCGGAAGGCTTCACGTAAAAGCACGGACGGTAGTCACGATCGGCGATGCGCTCCATTCCCGTGGACGTCTTTATCCAGGTCACCATCTCGTTGTTGACCTCGTCCGCGTAGCAGTCCAGGATCCATCCGCGCATTCGATCAAGCCTTCTTGCGCAAGCGTTCCAGCTCCTTCTCCTGCTCCAGGAGGATGGAGAGCAACGCCCCCTCCAGAGGGTCGAGGAAAGCGGCAACGGAACAAGCGGAGGCGTGCATCCGGACCTTGTCGGAAAGTCTGTCGAACGCCTCGCGGTCCTCCTGCGGAAGGGCGCGTCGGAAATCGCTCCAGCTCTGGAAGAGTGATTCCGAGGCCATGCGGTACGTCGGTACGGTGCGGCCCATCAGAACCGTCTCCGATATTCGTCCAAAGTGGTCTGGTTCGGCGGGACCGGCCGGTACATGATCTCCTTCTCTTCCCTCGGCAGCGAAATGCGCACGTAGCCGGAGCGGTGCTCTATGCTGACCACCCGGTCCACCTTCTCGTAGAAGAGGGAGCGCAAACCCTTGCGGTACATGAGCTTAGCCAAACCATAGTTCGTGACCACGCTCACGGTGCGGTGCTTGGCCGTTAACGAGCGCAGCTTGCCCATGCCCCTCTCCATGAGCTTCAGAGATTCTCCCCAGTCCATGTCCGCGTCCTGGAAGAGGTCCGGGTAGCAGGACACCACGACCATGCCGCCCTTGTTGCGGCACAGCTCCTCCTCAAGCGATTCCTCGACCAAGGTGGACATCTGGTAGGCGGTGAAGGCCCGGGAGACGTTGATGCTGTTCAGCACCTCCTCCGGGCGCAGCCGGAAGCGCTTGCACACGTACGTGAGATCGTATGGATTGACGGAGTTCCCGCCATCCACCCAGATCACGTCGCGATGCCATTCGCGGACGAAGTTCACGCTCAGCATGTTGACCAGGTTGAACAGCAGCTTGTCGGAACTGTCGATGGTGGTGACCGTTCCCGGTTCCAACCCTCCGAGAAGTTCGTCCACCGGGGGTATGGCGGTGGTGGCCAGCATTCCATCTGTTACAGAATGGAAATCGTGGACCAGCGGTTCGGTCACCATCTCGGGCATGGAGCGGTACATCTGCTCACCGCACCAACTTCGCCTTGAGGATATAAAGGACTGACAGGGGGAGGTGGGTGAAAATGAGATGTATCATTGTAAAAACGGTCCGCGCAGTCCCCTTTTTAGGATCATTCTACGAAAGGAGAATGCTCCGATCACAGTTAAATGTCAATGAAAAACATGATTTTTCAAACATCTTAGGGGGAAAGTTGGACGAACTCTTTTGTGAAGAAATGGATCAGCGTAGCCTGTGTCTATCTGATGGTGATAGCGGCGTTCTATGTCATAGGGTCGGACGTCAGGGCGGAGACGGTAGACGAGCCGATCACCGAACTGGACCAACAGGCATCCGCGATCGAACATCCGGACCGTAGATTGACGATTTCGAACGAAGGTGCAACATCACCTTGCGTTGAGGTTTGTAATGATCTGACCCATCTCCTCTGGATCGATGGGGCATCCCCATAAGGGATAATAGGTCTGGAATGGGTCACGGAAAGAGATATTCTCATGGTAACATCCTCTGGGGCCGCTCATATGAGGGGATCATGCAAATGAACCTCTTCGAGTGACAGAAATGAACACCATCATACTCCCGCGCGCCATCGCCCTGCAGTGTCAGCTCAACGACACGCTGTACAACCCGGCATCGCTCTTCATCAGCGATCGGTTACACGGAGATTAGTTCTACAGCACCAACGTTTCTGGCACATCCTCTCTTGGGCACGTCATCGCGGTCATCTCGTATGATGGCAGCGCCGCCGAGTGGACGTAAGTTCTTCACATACGGTTAATAAATTTGGCCGAAAAACACACGATTCTACCCATTTGGTGAAGAATTTCAAGTGGTACCGAAGCTAGATGGGGAATGGATGTTAGCAACATCTATATCTATGTCAATTCAATAAATATAGAGGAGTGATGCGATGTCATATCCGTATGAACGCCAGGTCCGACGCAAGAAGATGTTCGGGTACCTCCTGGGCATCGGGTTGGTGATCTTGACCTTACTGGTCGTGATCATGCTCGCTTATTGATATCCGGGATGCAAGATCAGACAAACCCAATGGCACTTTCGAAGACCGCTTCGTTATCGGTAAATAGCCGAGGCTGCATTCTACGGCCGATGGAGAGGGATGGGGCTTTCGTTCAATTAGGCAACGGCATCGAGGTCGCTTTTGGCGACACCAGATTCTTCCTCGATCCGCGCAAGGTGTCCACCGAAGGCATATGCTGCATCTCCCACGCCCACTCCGACCACATGCCGTCCAGTTTCGCTGGCGGTCCAATTCATTGCTCGGACATCACCCTGCGCTGCATGCGCGGACGGGTCAAGAGCAAGAAGTCCAAGACGTTCCTGGAGAGCGTTGAACTAGGGAACGACCCATCGGTCAAGGCCAGCGGGGCCGGGCACATACTGGGCTCGAACATGTTCCTGCTGGACGCCGGCCAGAAGGTGCTGTACACCGGGGATTTCTGCCCGCAGGACCGCCTGGACATCGAGGGTGCGAGGCCGCAGAAGTGCGACGTGCTGATAGTCGAGGCTACGTACGGGAACCCGCGATACAAGTTCCCGGACCGCCGGGAGATGATCAAGGTCATCCATGACTGGGTGGACGACATGCTCAACCAGGGGTACTCAGCCGTCCTGCATGCCTATCCGTTAGGCAAGTCCCAGGAGCTCATCACCATGCTCAAGGACTTCCAGCCGCGTCTGCACGGTTCTGTACTAGATACAACGCGTATGCTCGAATCGGACGACCTCAGGTTCGATTACGTTCCCTTCGATCCTATGGATAGCGAGCCGCAGCTGGTAATAAGCCCGGGAGCATGGGGCGAGAACGGTCTTAGCGTATTGAAGAAGAAGCGTTCCGCCGACGTGTCCGGTTGGTGCCTGGATACCAGAGGGCGGTCCATGGGGAAGATGGGCTGGGGCATGGACCAGGGCTTCGCTTATTCTGACCACGCTGACTTCTACGAGATAATCGACTTCGTGGAGAAGTGCTCTCCATCGCTGGTATACACGAACCACGGCTCCGAGGATATGCTGGCGCACGAGATACGGAAGCGGTTGGGGGTAACTGCAATTCCATTGAAGAAAGAAAAGAAAGGTCAAACGAACCTGGGTTGCTACTGCTGAGCGCCCCACATGCGGGGATACGTCCCCTCGGGCAGGAACACCCGGACGGTTTTCACTGCCTTGCCCTTGTAAGCCTTGTACATGTCCCGGGCGGACATGTTGGCCGTCCCTAGCCCCAACGCCTCGCCCTTGACGGTGAAGAGCGCGACAGGCGCCCCTTTCTCCACGTTCTCGTCCAATGATACGACACCAGGGGCGTTGAGGTCCGCGCCGTGCGATACGGCGTCCACGGCGTTGTCCTTGACGATGACCTTCGGCAGCGGCTCAAGAAGCGCCTCCATCGGCCTTATGATGCTCCGCAGCCACTTCTCGTCGCCATTCTTCCATTCGACCACGGCGTCCTTGAGGTCCTGTAGCGTGACGGCGTCATCTTCGGTCATCGTCCCGGAACGGGTGCGTCGTAGCGCCTTCATGTTCGCTCCCACGCCAAGAGCATCGCCGATGTCCACGCATAACGTACGGACATACGTCCCGGCGTCGCAGTCCACCTTGAACAGCACGTCCCGGCCGGATATCTCCAGGATATTGATGGAGTGCACCTTGCGTATGCGCATGGCGACCTTGACCGCGGAGCGCACGGGCGGCGTCTGGTAGATCGAACCAACGAAGGTCTCGATGACCGAACGAACTTTTTCCTCGGCCACCGGCCGGTGCAGATACATGTGGCAGACGTACTGCTTGTTGGAGCGGAGAACGAGATCGGTCATTCGTATGGCCTTTCCCAACGCTATGGGCAGTACGCCGCTTACGTTCGGATCCAACGTTCCGCCGTGCCCGATCTTCTGCACGCCCAGGATGTCCCGCACCCACGCCGTGACCTGATGGGAGGTCGGTCCCTGCACTTTATCCAGAACTATGACACCGCCGTCCAGTAGCTCCTGGATCGAGCGGTCCTCTGGACGTTTCCCTCCATCCAACGTTCTAGGGTCCTTGTCCCGGACCAGCATCTCAATCACCTCTTACCCGGGAGACGATCGACTCGACCACCTGCTCCGGGGTAAGGGAACCGGTGTCGATGACCATGTCGTAGATGGAACGGTCGGTCACGTCGATGCCATAGAACTTGCGGTACCTTAGCACTTCGCTCGCCTCGCGGGAACGCATCTCCTCCATGGCCGCCTGCATATCGACGCCTTCACGTCCGGATACGCGCTCCACGCGCACTTCCAGGGGAGCGTCCAAAAATATGCAGAACGCGGGAATGGAGTTCCGGCGGAGCATCTGTCCTGCCAGGCGCCCCTCGAGTATGACGTTCTCTTCGTTCTTGGCGACATCGAGCAGGCGCTCGTCGATCAGCCTGTCGTACTTCGGATCCTGCTCGGCCAGATCGCCGAACTCCTCCAGGGACATGTTCAGCTCCTTGGCCATCTCCCGGAACACAAGGCCGGAGATGACCGTTCGGTAACCCAGAACGTCGCCGAGCATGCGGCAGACCGTGGTCTTGCCGCTGCCGATCATTCCGCTGATGGTGATCCTCATTGCCCTTGAGACTTCAGTTCGTTCAACCGCTTCTTGAAGGAGTAATACCTCAG
>DUJZ01000118.1 GCA_013329565.1 Methanomassiliicoccales archaeon | reverse complement strand
CCCTGCCGGCGGTATCCCGCCTTTATGCCGGATATCACAGCTCCAGTGTTCTCGAAGGCGCTGTAGAAGAACGGCACGTCGAACGCCGAGTGCGGATACATGCCCCCGCCGAAGATGAGCAGGCAGCTGGCCGGAACGTAGACGGTGGTGTTCTCGCCCAGAACCCTCATGATGTTCTTGACGGCTATCGCCACGCCGCAGCCTGCGCAAGCGCCCTGGCCGCAGAGCAGATGATCCTCGCTTGGCATGTTCCGGATGTTCATCCTGCGGTCCATCACATCTCCCCCCGCAGGCCGTGCCAGGTGCAGTCCCTTACCTTCCGTCCGGAGGCGCTTTCGTCCAGCACCGCGAACATCTCCTTGAACGTGGTAACCTTCAGGTCCCGGCCCCCGATCCCGGCGATGTGGTCCGTGACCGGAATGCCGCTGCCGTACAGTGAGCTGCGAACTTCAGTGAAAACCGGGCCGAAGCCGTTCACGGATATGGAACGGTCGAAGACGCCCAGTGCCTTGACGTTCTTGATGGCGTCCCTGATCGCCTGGTGCGGGAACGGGCGCATGAAACGGAGCTTGATCAGACCGACCTTCCTGCCTTCCGCCCGAAGTTCGTCCACGGCCACCCTGGCGGTCGACGTGGCCGTACCTAGCGTGATCAGCGCAGTCTCCGCATCCTCCATGCGGTAGGTGTCGATGAGACCGCCGTATCGCCTTCCGAAAGCCTTGGCGAAGAGATCGTCCACCTCGGTGATGACCTCCCGGGCGCCGCCCATCTGCCTATCCAACTGGTAGCGCATCTCCATGGAGTGGGCGGGCGAGACGGCTATGTTGATGCTCATGGGGTTCTTGGGATCGAGGCGGTTGAGAGGCTGGAACCTGGGCAGGAAGGAATCCACCTCCTCCTGGTCCGGCACCTCCACCCTCTCCACGGTGTGCGATAAGATGAAACCGTCCAGGCAGAGCATGAACGGAAGCACAACTCGCGGGTCCTCAGCTACACGATACGCTTGGATGACCATATCCAGGACCTCCTGGCTATCCTCGGCGTACGCTTGCATCCATCCCGAGTCGCGCTCGGCCATGGAGTCGTTGTACTCGACCCAGATGCCGCTTCCCGCGCCCAGCGAACGGTTCACGTTCACCAGCAGTATCGGCAGGCGCACCTGCGGCGGCACGTAGAGCATCTCGTGCATGAGCGCCAGACCGTGCGAGGCGGTGGCGGTGAAGGTGCGAACGCCAGTGGCCGCAGCCCCGATGGCCATGCTCATGGCCGAGTGCTCGCTGTCGGCCGGAATGAAATCCGCGTCCAGCTCCCCGTCGTTGATGAAATCGGCGATCTGCTCGATTATGATGGTCTGAGGAGTGATCGGATAGTTCGGTATGACGTCCGGCCTGCACAGCTTCACACCGTACGCCGCCGCGGCGTTCCCCGTCAACGCTCTGACCGACCTCACGCCTTCGCCCCCTTTCTTTTCATTTGGATAGCGTCCTTGGGGCACACCTTGGCGCAAAGCCCGCAGCCCTTGCAGTAGCGGATGTCGAACTGGAGCGCTCCGTCATCAGAACGGCGAACGCACCCCTCAGGACAGATGAACCAGCACCTCTGGCACTTTATGCACTTGGAGTCGTCATAGATCGGGTTGGAAACGCCCCAGCTTCCGGTGAGGTTTTGCGTCATGCTTCCGGGACCGACCGCCATGCCAGCCTTGGTGGTCTTCGGTAAAGCCACGCCGGGAGGCGTCTCCTGCCAGGTTGGAAGCCAAGCATTCTTCTTCTGGACCTTGCGCCCGCCTTTGCACGTTCCCTCGCGGGAGCGGTCGTAAGCGGCCTTGGCCGCCTCCGCGTTCAAACGTCCAGCCTTCTCTCCCAGCTTCTCACCGAATCGGTTCATGATGGCCTGCTGTATCGATCCCAACTTCACGAAATCGTCGGCGCGGGCCATGGCGCCCAATATCGACGTGTTCACTATCGGCGCCCTCAGCATCTCCAGGGCGATGCTGGTGGCGTCCACGCTGACGCAGCGCGTTACCACGCCAAGATCGATCTCGGACGGCGCCAGGGCGCTGTTGACGACCGCGCATGCACCTTTCTTCAGCCCGGAGGCCACCGGTTCGATCTCCAGGAGCGATTCATCCATCACCACCAGCATGTCCGGTTCGGACACCTGTGTGCGGTCGCAGATGCGCTTGTCGTCGATGCGGGCGAAGGCCATGACGGGAGCGCCGCGGCGCTCCGCGCCGAAGAACGGGAAGGCCTGAGCCTGCTTCCCCTCCAGGATCGCCGCCTCGGCTATCGTCTGGGCGGCCATGACCGCCCCCTGACCTCCTCGTCCGTGGAACCTGATCTCGTACATGTTCATCCCTGGGAACCTGGTTTGCAAGCTGATGTGATAAGAAGGTTGTGGAAGGCGTTTCGCGGATCAGTTCACCAATGTCAGCCAGTGATGGTACTTCGGGTCGTTGCCGCGGGCGGCCTCGAAGAAGGACTCCTGCAGGTCCTTGGTTATCGGTCCGCGCTTCCCCTCCCCGATGACCCTCTGGTCCAACGACCGTATCGGAGTAACTTCCGCGGCCGTGCCGGTCATGAAGAACTCGTCGCACATGTAGATCTCGGAC
>DUJZ01000035.1 GCA_013329565.1 Methanomassiliicoccales archaeon | reverse complement strand
GAAGTGCCGGCGCTGGGAGAGCTTCGCATCCAGTGCCCAGAATACCTTAACGATACGCAGGGTGTTCTGGGTGACCGGCTCGGAGAAATCACCGCCGGGCGGTGAGACCGCTCCGATGACCGATACCGACCCTGATGCTCCGTTCAGGGTTTCGACAAGACCGGCACGCTCGTAGAACTCGGAGAGTCGGGCTGCAAGGTACGCGGGATACCCTTCTTCCCCCGGCATTTCTTCGAGACGGGAGGAGATCTCTCGCATTGCTTCTGCCCAGCGGGATGTCGAATCTGCCATCAGCGAGACGTCGTAGCCCATATCCCGGAAGTACTCCGCGATTGTGATACCGGTATACACCGATGCCTCACGGGCCGCAACCGGCATGTTGGACGTGTTGGCAATAAGTACAGTCCTCTCCATGAGCGGTTTACCGGACTTCGGGTCCTCGAGATGCGGGAACTCTGTAAGGACTTCCGTCATCTCATTCCCACGTTCACCGCAGCCGATGTAGACCACGATCTCGGCATCAGACCACTTGGCCAGCTGCTGCTGGGTGACCGTCTTTCCGGTTCCGAAACCGCCGGGGATGGCGGCCGTCCCGCCCTTGGTCAGGGGGAAGAACGTATCGCAGACCCTCTGTCCGGTGATGAGCGGCTCCTCGGGGGCCGTCTTCTTGGCGAAGGGCCGGCCACGCCTGACCGCCCACCTCTGCATCATCCGGACCTCTTTCCCGTCGATCACGGCGACGATCTCGTCAACGGTGAACTCGCCGGACTTGATCATGTCCACTGTGCCGCTGATCCCCGGGGGCACCATGACCTTGTGGGTGATGGCGCGTTCCGGAACGGTACCGATGATCTGTCCCCCGGTAACCTTGTCGCCCTGCTTCACCACGGGGGTGAACGGCCATTTCAGGTTGTGGTCCAGGCCAGGGGCGGTGACTCCCCTCTCGATGAAGTTGCCCATCTTTTCCATCAGGACGGGCAACGGCCTCTGGATACCGTCATAAACGCTAGACAACAGGCCGGGTCCCAGCTCGGCCACGAGGGGCTGCTCGGTATCGACGACCTTCTCTCCCGGTCGCACGCCTGAGGTATCCTCATACACCTGGATGATGGTCTTCTCGCCCACGATCTTGATGACCTCTCCCATGAGCTGTTCCTTGCCCACCAGGATAACGTCGTACATCCTAGGCGAAATGCCGACCGCCGTAACGACAGGCCCTGCAACTCTATAGATCACGCCTTCCTTTCCCATGTCAAACCCCTCAATCAGTTTTGTACAGATCAACACCGATGGCCCGCTTTACCTTCTCCCTGAGGTCGCTCTCGGCCTTGCCCACCATCACCACGACGGGGGCGATGCTTTCAGTTACCTTCCTCCTCGCGTTGGGGCTCAGGAGCTCCAGGTCGGAGGAATCGATCGCCAGCACGCCAATGCTGCTGTCAGCTATGAGCTCCAGCGCCTTGGCCTCGTAATCGTTGGGTTTGGCGGCGTAAATGCGCTTCACGCCGCCCAACCGGAATCCCAACACGAACTCGTCGCTGCCTAAAACCGCAATGTCCATCACATCACCAACAGCTTCTTTATCTGGTCCGGTCCCAGATCGCTCTCCTTGCATCTCGCGATGATCCGTATGTTGTCCACTTCCTGCTTCTTCCTGAGCATGTAGTCGATGATCGGAAGTATGGACAGTGGATAGATGTGCGAGAACTTCTCGGACTGCCTGAGGAGGTGCCTCTGCATGGTCAGGCTGACCGTGGCCAGCGAACCGGTCTGCTTGAACTCCTCCAGCGCCTCCTTGGTCTCCGCATAATATGAGTATTTGGTCAAGTCGCTGACCACCTGGTCCATGGACCCTGCCTTGCTGAGCCCGACCAGTGTCTTGATGTCCAGTTCCTCTCCGCCCTCGATGAAGTACTTCTCCGGCCTTTCCGGGGTAAGTCCTTCCTTCTTGAGCTTGAACAGCGTCATGAGGTTGGTTATGTCGACCTCTTTCCGCAGGAACTGTTTGAACAGGCGTTCGGCCTTGTCCCGGCACTTCACGCATTCCAGTACGTCATCGTAATAGAGCTTGTCGAGGTAATCCTCCAGAGGCGCCAAGGTCTTGGTCTCGTTGTACTCCGCGATGATCTCGTCGGGGATGACCAGCCCCTCCTTGCTCCTCAGCTCCTTCAAAACGTCCTCGACCGTCTCCAATGAGATCAGAACGTTGATGTATTCCTCGCCGAACTTGCCGGCGGCCACGATGTCTTCCTGGATATCCTCGGTGGACGCCCCGTAGTACTTACCGCGCAGAACGGTCTTTATGTTCCACATGTCCCAGCGCATGAGATACCGCTCTAGCATCTCCCGCAGGTCACCCTTGCTGTACTCCAGAATGTCCGTGAAGACCCTGGCCAGATTCTTGCTGGTGCCGAGCTCGATAAGATTGACGCCGTCGTACTTGGTGGCCAGCTCGGTCATCTCGACCTTGTACTGCGTCTCACCAAGGAAACGGCCGATCTCGTTGAGGTCCATCAACAGTAGCTTGGGGTAGTTGTCCTTGGAGATCAGCAGGCTCTTCTTGGCCTTGACCCTGGCTGTTACGTAGGAATAGTTCCCTTTGCTACCCCAAATAGACAACATCCTTTCACCCGAACAATATGTTTGAGACGTTCTTCAGTTCCTTATCCCAAACACTCTCCAATAGGACCCGGAAGCGATAGTCCAGCCGAACGATGCCCGAGGGGTCCTCTAGGATCACCCCGGCCTCCATGTCGGTCTCGATGACGCCTCCCAACCCGCTGACGCCGCTGATCAACTTGGACTCTCCCCGGGGGCAGTATACCTTGGGGGTCTTGATGACGGTCTTGCCGCTCTCAAGGATCTTGCGGTACATGCGTCCCCGGTTCCCTTCGTCCATGTTGAGCAGTGAGTCCAGGGCTACCTGGAACGATTTGTCCAGGACGTCCTTCTTGGCGTTGAGGATGACCCTCTTTGCTTCAAGCTCGGCACTGGATATCTCCTGTTGTTTCAGGCGCTTCAGGGCGACCTCCAGCTCCTTCTGCTGGGCCAGCCTCTTGGCGGCGACCTTGTCGTCGGCCTGCTTGAGGATGGCGGCCCGCTCCTTCTCCGCCTCAGCGGAAAGCTCCCTGGCCTTGACCTGGGCGCCCTCCGATACGTTGTTGATTACTTCATCCAATGCCATGCGTCGGCCTCTTTGCCTTTGTACGTTCCCGTGCGTTCCGCACCGTTCACATGTTGAGCCAGAGCAGAATCGCGACGACCATACCGAAGATGACGATGGTTTCCGGGATAACGGTCAGGATAAGACCCTTACCGAAGAGCTTCTCGTTCTCGGCCATGGCGCCTATGGCGGCGGCCCCGATCTCCTTCTCCGCGAAGGCGGAGGCCAAACCGGTCAGTCCGACTGCGATTCCAGCACCGATTGCTATCAAACCTGCATCTGCCATTTTACTCACTTACTCCATTCTTATCTGTCGTATACTTACGAATCACTTTTAAGGGTTTGAACTCCACACCGCCGCCCTCGTAGAACTTCATGAAGAACTCCACGTAGTGCAACCTGAGGCTGTGCAATCCGGCCGATATGATGGCCAAGATGAATATGGTCAGGTGTCCTATCAGGAATATTGCCAATGCGGCGATGAGTATAATCATGTCACCGCTGTTCGAGCCCAGGACGTGGAAGTCGTGCCCCCACATCACCTCGAAGGCGATGGTGTTGAAGGCCAAGGCCAGACCGGCCTTGGACATGCCTATGGCGGCCAGACGGGTGTAGGATATGATGTTGCCCATCAGCCCGGGCAGCTCCAGGATGGCCCCGGAACCTTCGCCCTTGTAGGCCATCACGATGCCGACCAGCAACAGTGGCGCGGCGATCAGGATCCTTAGGTCGGTCAGGGACACCTCCTTACCCCGGATCATGGCGTCGACCAGGAAGAGCAGCAGAAGGGCGCCCCCTACCAGGATCATCAGCCAGCTGACCTTCTCGATGACGGCGTGCTTGAAGCCGTATCTTATGGCCTTGTTGTAGAAGCCTATGCAGAATCCGATGAACAGGTGGGCGATGCCGATCCACAGGGTCATGTACAGTATCTCCTTGACGTTGTGGAGCTTGCTGTATATGCCGATGGGTATCTCGAACCCGCCGATGGCTATCTCGTGCGGGAGTTGTACACCGAGCAGCGAGGACCAGCTCATGTCGTGCGCCTGTTCCGCGAAGTGCAGGCCGTATGCCTCGCCGAACATGAACAGTCCGAATATCGTGGACCAGATACCTCCGAAGAACAGCAGGGTGGATATGGTCCTCCAGTCGTCGGATACGCACTTCTTGAGGCCTATGGCCCCGAGGATGATGAAGGGAATTCCGTAACCGATGTCCCCGACCATCAGCCCGAAGAAGAGAGGCAGGGTGATCGACATGGTGATCGTGGGGTCGATCTCACGGTACTTGGGTATGGACAGCAGCCGGAGCATGTACTCGAACTTGCCGACCGTCTTGCCGTTGACCAGCTTGCTCGGGATCTCCTCCACGTGCTTTTCCTCGCCATCCTCCTCGTGGCCGTGACCGCGAGGTTCGCGACGGGCCATGGTCTCCAGCGCTTCGAGGTGGACCTTGCCTGCCAGCTTCTCGGCGATCTCCTTCTCCACCTTGGGCAGGTCCTCGGTGGTGACCCAGGCGTCCATGGCGAAGGTGTAGGGCGTGGTCCCGACGCGCAATGGCGTCTCGGCCTTTTCCACGATGATGCTGAGATGCTCATCGGCGGCCTTGACGAAGACCGCGTGCTTGTCCTTGAGATCGTCCAACTTCTTCACGGCTTCCTCCAGGCTCGACCTGAGAGTGGAGAGCTCCTCGTCGACCTTGGCCACCAGCTGCTGCGGCGAGCCGTTGCCGACCGGGGCTGGGACCTCGGTGAAACCGAACTGTACCAGGGCCTTCTGGGCCTCGTCGGCCTGGGCCTTGTTGACGAAGGCGGCGACGAAGTCGCCGTCGTCTGAGATGAAGACCTCGCTCTGGGGCACGGCGGCCTTGAGCGCGGAAGAGGGGTCCGCACGGACCTTGCCGGTGAAGACCTTCAATGAATCGTAATCGCGGTAAAGCTCCAGGTTCAGCGGGAGCGCCTGGAAGTTCTGCAGGACGGCCTTCTCGGCCTCCAGCTCGCTGATGCGGGCGGATATCCTGTTCTTGGACTCGGTGGCCCCGGTGATCTCGGCCTCCAGCTCGAATATGGTGGATGCCAGGTCCTTCTCGACCTGGGCGATGTCCATAGAGCCCCTTACGTCCATGTCGTCGATGCCCATGTCCTTCTCCAGGGACCTCAGCTTCAGCAGCTTCTGGGAAGCGTCCGACGATTCGGGCAGGGGGGCACCGAGCGAGAAACCTTCCTCCTCCGCACTGAAATCGATCAGGTGGGCTGCCTCGAGCTGATAGAGCACCTCGATGGTGTCCTTCAATGCTCCTCGGGACCCTACGATGAGGACCCTAGTCATTTGTTTTGGCAGCAACATCTAAAGTCCTCTCGAAGCTCTGCATTAGATGGGTTATCACATTGGGGATCTTGGCCTCGGCCTTGGCCCTGATGGCGGCGGCCTCTTCCTTTCCCTTGTTCAGGTAGGCCTGTTTCTCGGAGGCGATGCTCTCGCGCTCCTTGGCGAACCTGGAGTCGTACTCGGCCCTAAGCTTCTCGTCGGCTTCGTTCACTCGGGTGGCGGCCTCGCGGCGAGCCGAGGTCACGGTGGACCTCTGCTTTTCTTCCGCCTCCTTGACGATCTGTTGCGCCTTGGACTCGGCGTCCTTTACTTGGAGAAGAATGTCAGATCTGTTCACAGGTGTCTCCCCGGAAGGTTGTTCTGGGAATTTAATCAAAGTATATAAACAATTTGCTGATCGGGGCCCGATTGGCTGATAAAATAAGCTTCGTTCGTCGAAAATATTGATTCCTTCAAGGAATTTTCAATCTGATGCCAGCATTTGAACGTTAATAATTAGCATAGGAATCGGCCGCGCTTTAATAAATGAAGTTAATATTATAATTTATACAGTTATAATAGCGGCCTCTCGTAACGCCTTACCTTGATCCCCGCCTCTTCCAACATCTGTTTCGATAGCTCGTCCACGTACGTGTCTAGGTAGACGATCTCCTCGATCCCGGCATTGAGCAATATTTTCGAGCAGAGCACGCAGGGGAAGTTGGTGGTGTAGACCGTCCCCCCTTTAATGCTCGCTCCGAAGTACGCCCCCTGGATCACCGCGTTCTGTTCGGCGTGCACGCCACGGCACAGCTCGTGCCTGGTGCCGGATTCCACATTGTTCTGCTGGCGTACGCAGCCGACCTCTTCGCAGTGACGAAGACCGCGCGGAGCTCCGTTATACCCGGTGGTGAGGACCCGCTTCTCCTTGACGATGACCGCCCCGACCTGGCGGCGGAGGCATGTGGAGCGGGTGGCCACCAGCTCGGCCATGCGCATGAAGTAGGTGTCGTTGTCCGGCCTGTTGCTCATCGCTCCCGCATGCGGCCGCGTGATATTAATCTCTTGTTCGGCACTCTTAATTACAGGTAAGTTGGTAAAGAGCTCCGTTGCCCGACATGTCTGGTAAGCTGTTGAACGTGCTCAAGCAGTACAAGGTGCTGGTCGGAGGGGTCCTTATCATCGCCCTGCTGCTGTTGGCAGTGTTCGTTTACGCAGGCATGTGGCCCCCGGTATATGTCGTGGAATCGGCGAGCATGCAGCACAGCGACGATCGCAGTTTCATCGGCACCATAGACACGGGAGATCTGGTCATCGTTCAGTCCTCGGACGGTTCTGAGGTGCGCACGTACGTGGAAAGCTACCCGGACGGGCATCGCACCTTCGGCGATTACGGCGACGTCATCGTTTACGAGCGGTACGGACGATCTGATGATACGCCCATCATACACCGGGCCATGCTGCGCCTGGAGTACAACTCGACGTCGAGCAGTTTCGACGTTCCGTCCCTGGCCGCCCTGCCGGCGGACAAGTGGGGGAACGGACTTTCAGAAGAGGGCCGATGGTGGAACCTCACCGGTGTCGTGGAGGTTTACGACGTCGGTCACGGGTCGGCGTTGCTGAGGGTGGACCTGTCCTCCCTGCTCGATTACTACGCCGATCGCAACCTGGAACATGACGGGATGATCACCATGGGCGACCACAATGTCGCCTTCAGCGGCGGACAGTACGTCGGCATATATGACCAATCGAGCGCCGCCATCTGCCGTGAGCCGATAATGGACGAGTGGTTGGTCGGCGAGGCCAAGGCCGAGGTCCCCTGGCTCGGGTTGATAAAACTGTGGGTGAACGGCGACCTGCCGGCCAGCACCCCGGACAACAGCAAGACCGGGCTCATGGTCGTGCTGGCCTTGGTCATACTGGTCCCCTTGGCCCTGGACCTGACCGGGCTGGTGCTTCAGAGGCGCGGCATTGACATCTGGGCCGGGATCAAGGATAGGCTGCGCCGCAAGAAGTGATCACATCAGGGTGGTCTGGTTCTTCAGCTTGTAGTGCTTCAGGCCGGCGAACACCTCGTCCTCCTCCAGCACCTTCTTCGTTTCCGCCAGTGGAACGCCCAGGTCTATCTCCTTGGTTCGGCCTCCGCGGCCGAAGGACCGCACCCGGGCGTGGATTATCCCCATCATGTCCAGCTCTGATATGAGGTCGGTGATCCTCCTCTGCGTCAGCGGACCCATGCCAAGGATCCGCGAGGTCTCCTTGTACGTCTCGTAGACGTCCCCGGTGGTCAGCCTCTCCGTCCCCCGCTCCACGTTGGTGACGATGCACATGAGGACCAGCTTGGATTGCGTCGGCAGCGTGCGTATGGCCTCGCTCACGCAGTCCAGCTCCATCTTGTTCTTTGCCTTCAGTACATGAAGCTCCTGCACCCTCTCCGAGTTGTCCCTTTCCGCTATCTCGCCGGCTATCCGTAACAGGTCCAGGGCGCGCCGGGCGTCCCCGTGCTCCTGGGCGGCCAAGGCGGCGCACAACGGTATCACGGCCTCCTCGAGCACCCCCTCGTCGAAGGCCAATGAGGACCGTTGCCGAAGGATGTCCTTCAGCTGGTCGGCGTTGTAGGGAGGGAAGACCATCTTCTCTCCCTCCATGCGAGAACGGACCCGGGGGTCCAGCATCTCGGTGAACAGAAGGTCGTTCGAAATGCCGATGATGGAGACCCGGGCGTGCTTCAGGTCGTCGTTTATCTTGGAGAGGTGGTAGAGCACGTCGTCACCGCTCTTGTACACCAGCTTGTCTATCTCGTCCAGGGCGATGATGATCACGTGGTTCTGCTCGTCCAGCTTGTCCCTCAGCATGTTATAGACCTGCATTATGCTGAGTCCGGTGAACGGTATCCGCTGGTCGAAGTCCTTGACGAACTGGTTGCCGATGTTCTGCAGAACGCCATAGGAGGTGTCCACCACCTCGCAGTTCATGTAGATGAAGGTGGCCTTCGCCTCTTCTCCCCCGGCCTTCTTGATCTCGTTGCCGATGAACTTGACGCAGGCTGTCTTGCCGGTTCCGGTTTTCCCGAAGATGAGGATGTTGCTGGGGCGCTCCCCCTTCAGGGCCGTCACCAGCACCGACGCGAGGGAGTCGATCTCATCCTGGCGGTGCGGCAGTACGTCCGGTGTGTAAGAGGGGCGCAGGACCTCCCGGTTGTTCTTCCTGAAGATCTGCCTGCGGTCCATGTGCTGAGTGAATATGTTGGATTCCATGATGCCCCTCTCGACCCCCTCTAACGGATGAGTCGTGCAAAGTAAGGAACAGGACATTACGCTCCTAATTACTAGAACCTTACTTTTATCCCGCACCGGGGAAGTAAGCTAGGGCGATGCTTCCGTTCCAGATGACACCCCCACCCCTTTGTTTCATATGGAACGCCGTTAGGGTCTGTTACCAAATAAGGTAAATGAGACCGGGAGGATGGAGGTGCGAGGGTCGCTTGCATTGAAGAAGGGCGCGTTGATAAGTCTGGACCGGGACACAGCGGAGATCGAGGAGCTCTGCCGGTCGGCGGACATTGATGTCCTGTACGTCGTGATGCAACGGCGCACCAGGCCCGATAAGACATATTTCCTTGGGCGGGGGAGGTTCAACGAGCTGAAGGACCTGCTGGTCGAAAGGCCGGTCGATGTGGTGGTCATAAACGGCGAGCTGAAGCCGTCCCAGCACTTCAACCTGGAGAACGGGCTGAAGGTCGAGTGCCTGGATAGGATCGCTGTGGTTCTCGATATCTTCACCAGCAGGGCAGAGGGGCGGGAATCCAAGCTGCAGGTGGAGCTTGCTCGTTTACGCTATCAGGTTCCGTTGATGAGAGAATGGGTGCATAGCGCCAAGGCCGGCGAGCACCCCGGGTTCCTGGGAGGCGGGGAGTACCAGGTGGATGTTTATTATAACTTAATCAGGCGCCGGATAGCTCAGATCGACGAGGAGCTGAGGTCCCTGGCCCGGGACGGTGACCTCAGAAGGGGGATGCGCCGCTTCAGGGGCTTCCGGACGGTGTGCTTGGCCGGTTACACCAATGCCGGGAAATCCTCCCTGATGAGGAGGTTGACCGGGGAGGAGGTCCTGGTGGCCGATAGGATGTTCTCCACTCTGGGTACGACCACCAGACGGGTCGGCTCCTCCAAGATACTGCTGACCGACACCGTCGGCTTTTTGAAGGACCTTCCCCACTTCATGGTGGAGTCGTTCAGGAACACCTTGCAGGACGTGTTCACCGCCGATCTCGTGGTGCTGGTCATTGATTCTTCGGAACCGCTTTTCAATGTTAGCTCCAAGGTCCTGGCGGTGCAGGAGATCTTTGGGGATGGAGCGTTGAACGGAAAGTTAATGGTGGCATTGAACAAGATGGACCAGGACCCCGATCGTCTCACGGAGATGATCACCACGATCCACGATGTCCTTGATCCGTTGTCCGTCATAGGCGTATCGGCCGTCACTGGAGACGGGATAGGTGAGCTGCTGGATGCCATGCAATCCTTTTTCCGACCTCCAGTCGTGGTTCGTTTTAAAGCTGAGAACGGAAAGAGGGCGGCCACCGAGATATCCAGGCTTTACGATGATTATTTCGTCGAATCGGTCGTCTATTCTAACGTGGCTGAAGTGACCTTCCGATGTCATGAGGATGATCTGGAAAAGGTGATGGACCGTTTGTATTCGTTGCCTGGAATTAAAGACGTTTCGAGTGCGGTCGATTCGAGATATATTAGATAGATAATCGATTTTTATTGATTATATTATATATAGTTAAAAACTATTAAAAAATGACGTTTTCAACAAAATAACTGTCTGCCAGGGAACCGGATGACGAATAATCCTTCCATAGGAAATGATGGGGTCCCCCTCTACTTCACTCCCATCTCCTTCTTCTTTTTCGCTAGAAGCTCATCGTATTTCGCAGGAAGGCGCCAGGCAGTGTACTCGATATCATCGAGCGATTTAACGAAGACGGCCTTGCTCTTCTCCTCCATCAGTACATAGAACCTCCTCATCCTCTGAACGATGGAAATGACCCAGATCACCCCGACGATCAACAAGAGCACCCCGGCGGCCCCGGCATAGAATCCCCATCCCTTCAGATCGATGGACCAATCCAAACCGTCTGATATTCCTAGGAACAGAAGAACAGCTCCGAGAACGGTCATCAGGACCGAAAGCTCCAGACCCCTTTCCACATTGATCGGCTTGGGCATGATGGGGGAAATCGAAAATCCAAGTATTCAACATTTCACCTTAGTGAAAGTTACTTCTAGGCCCAATCCGCTCGCCGGAACAGCATGTTCGTAGCCTTCGACGACACCGATTCCCTGGAATCGATGTGCACCACCTTCCTCGCCACCGAGATGATCAAGGCCCTCGGTGTTTACGATCTCATCGGCCTGCCGCGACTGGTAAGGCTGAATCCCGCGGTCCCTTGGAAGACCCGGGGGAACGGGGCGCTCTGCGTACGCTTCGGCGTCGGCCGCGGGGAGGCCGACATGATCGGAGAGCTGGACGGCGTTCCTATCTACAGTTACAAGAGGATGTACGAGGAGGCCGACCGCGATCTCGTTCTGGAGGTGGCGGAGAGGGTCGTCGGCAAGTGGTCCAGGACCTCGGAGGACGCCAGTCCCGGACTGGTCGTTAGCGAGAGAAAGCCGGCCCCCGGCCTTTATTGGAAGGCGGTCCGCGAGATAGTCCGCAAGGAGGACACCCTGCGGGAGCTGCAGCGCATAGGCGCCGACGTGGTGGGGTGGGAAGGCGGACGGGGAATAATCGGAGCGTCCGCGGCCATGGCCTGGAGGCCGCGCGATTCGACCTATGAGATCATTACGTACAGAGAGAAGGAGAGATGGGGCACCCCTCGGTATCTGGACGACCTCTCGGTGAAGGAGATGGACCT
>DUJZ01000047.1 GCA_013329565.1 Methanomassiliicoccales archaeon | reverse complement strand
CTGGCCAGATCGCCCAGCTCCTTGGCGGCCAGGGCGGCCGCGTTCCCGTTGACGGTGATGACCGGATGCTTGGCCTGTAATAGAAGCGCCGCGGCGGCCCTCTCGGCCAGATCCGCTTCCGGAACGGTGATCTCGCCAAGAAGGTAATCGAAGGCCTCTCCCCGCCCGTGGGCGATGAGCCCGGTGGCGGAAACGATCCCCTGCTCCATCATGGCGGCCATGCGCTCCCTGGTGACCAGCGAACGGTACCTGGGGTGGTCCTTGGATATCTTCACGCGCCGTAGAGAGCTTGCTCCGTCATAAACTGTGCGCCCCTTGCCCTGACGCCCTCGGAACGGCCCCCTATGATAGGGTTAAATAATATCAGAAGCGACAAAATCTAGGAAAGGTTATATCCCTTGAGCTGTCCCATTAATATACCTTTGCGTAATGTTCAAATAGTCAATTTATTATCATCTTCCTCAACACCGGTTAATATCGGCGTATAGGGTTCATCATGCAATTTCTTGGGAACGTTGAAGAAGTGACCGTGGACGGTAAACTGGTGGTGCGCGCCTCCTTCACCCCCAAGCTAAAAGATGCGGTGTTCGACAACCGAAAACGGCCCCTGGGCAGGATCGTCAGGATCTTCGGCCCGGTGGATACTCCCTATGTGACCGTCGAACTGACCGGAGACACCAGCCTGCTGTCCGTAACCGGAAAGCAGGTATATATCGATGGGGTCGAAAACCATGGCAACCAAAAAGGAATCGGCAGAGGAAATAACCCGGTGCCCAGAGTGTAACAGCGGACACCTGGTCAGGGACTATGAACGGGGTGAGCTGATCTGCGAGGAGTGCGGATTGGTGATCGATGACCAGTTCATAGATCTCGGCCCGGAGTGGAGGGCCTTCGACGTGGAGCAGGGCGAGAAGCGTGCCAGGACCGGCGCGCCGATGACCTACACCATCCACGACAAGGGACTGTCCACTGAGATCTCCTGGAAGAACAAGGACTCTTACGGCAAGAGCATCCCTACCAGGAACCGTGCCCAGCTCTACCGCCTAAGGAAGTGGCAGCGGAGGATCCGTGTGTCCAACGCCACCGAGAGGAACCTGGCCTTCGCCCTCAGCGAGCTGGACCGCATGGCCTCGGCCATGGGACTGCCTCGTAACGTGCGCGAGACCGCCGCCATGGTCTACCGCAAGGCGGTCAACAAGAACCTGATCCGCGGAAGGAGCATCGAGGGGGTCGTGGCCGCATCGTTATATGCCGCCTGCCGGCAGTGCAACGTGCCCCGCACCCTGGATGAAGTGGCCAGCTCCAGCCGGGTCGGGCGCAAGGAGATCGGACGAACCTACCGCTTCATGACCAGGGAGCTCTCCCTGAAGCTGATGCCCACCAAGCCCCAGGACTACGTGCAGAGGTTCTGCTCCGAGCTGAAATTGAGCGGGGAGGTCCAGGCCAAGGCCGCGGACATCCTGAAGGACGCCAACAAGAAGGAGCTGACCTCCGGACGCGGCCCGACCGGCGTCGCGGCGGCGGCCATCTACATCGCCAGCATCCTGTGCAACGAGAGACGCACCCAGCGCGAGGTGGCCGATATCGCCGGTGTCACTGAGGTCACCATCCGGAACCGCTACAAGGAGCTGACCGACAAGTTGGGCATAGAGATACAGCTCTGACCCGCAAACCTCTTATCTTCTTAACATTTTAGAGTAGTGCGCCCTGTCGCCCGCGAGAGGTGTTCATAATGAAGGTGAAGAAGCCCGTACTGTTGTTGCCGGCCATTGGCCTGATCTTCGCTGGACTCATCCTGATAATATCACCGCCCACGGCCATATTCCTCTTCAGGTCGGTGAGCACGGTGTTCGGGATCGTCCTGATGCTGCTCTTCGCCGTGGTGGGCATCTGGGAGATATCTTTGTCCCGAACCATAGCCACCAGCCAGGTCGGCGAGTGGCCGGGCATCGTCAGGGCCTTGGGGATCGCCTTGGTCTTGAGACTTGCCGCCATCTTCATGACCGACGACCTGATACAGCTCCTGAACCTGGCCGCGGCGGGGATGGAGGTCCTGGCCTTGGCCCTGGTGTTCGTCTACAAGCCCTCGTTCATGCCCAGCAAGGAAGAGGTCGCAGCCGCCCTGAAGCGCTTCTCCTCGCTGACGGTCAAGGCCGGAGCCCAGTGCCCCAAGTGCAAGGCGGTCGTGGAAGCCGAATGGACCCTGTGCCCGGACTGCGGCACCCGCCTTCCGAAGTACTGCGCTAAGTGCAACACGAAAGTGAACGAGGGCGATACCGCCTGCTGCAAGTGCGGCACGAAGATCGAGGTCGCCGCCTCGCTGGTCCTTATGGTGGAAACGCTTAGAAAGACCGCCGAGCTGGAAGCCGCCCCGGAAACGCGTTCCGCCCGCTACGCCAGGCTGGGCGACGGGCTGCTCAAGGTGGGCCAGCTGGACGAGGCTGTGGAAGCGTTCAGGACCGCCATCCACTACACCCAGTTCGACCGCAAGCGCACCAACTTCATGGTCAAGATGGCCGTGGTCATGGCCAACAAGGGAAGCATCGCGGAGGCGGACCAGTTGCTGGACGCCGCCCTGAAGCTCGATCCCCAGGACATTTCCGGAGCACGGAAGGTCCTGGCGGAGCTGCACAAGGCGCCGGATACCAAGGCCTGCCCGGCCTAAGGCCGCACCCGGGTCAATTTGACGTAGCTCAGCTGCTCGCCGGAGCTGGCGAACAGAATCTCTTTTTTAACCCCGTGAGCTAGCCGTACGGCGCGAGATATCTCTGCCCAGACGGTGGAATAATCGTCCGGGACCACGTGCACCAGGTACCGGGAGTGATGCTTGGATGGATTTCCCTCGTAAACCCGGAAGTGCGTGCCGTACTTGAAGCCGGTCTTCACCACCATTCCCCGCGATCGCAGGTCCTGGTACGCCTTCATACGCATATCGAAGTCGGGCTGGGACCTTCTGGCGTTGGTCAAGAAACCCTTGTCCCCCATCTTCTGCCCGGATCGTATGGAGCGAACTTCCAACCGGCCCTTCTCCATGAGGTACGCCGTCTCCAGCAACGAGAGCTGCAGCATCGGTCCGATCTTCTTGCCGTAGAAGCCGTTCTCGTAGAGACGGTCGGCGTCCTCGCCCAGGACGATGACGGAATCGTCGAGAAGCGCGCCCTCGGCAGTGGTCGGCGATTCCTCGGTCGAACCGCGCGGTTCGGCCCCTTCCACCGTATAGTAGGTGATGTCCCCCTCCTCGTCCACCACGCCTAGAAGAAGGTCCTTGCGGGTGCGCTGCGAGGTCTCGCTCTTCTCCAGCAGGGCGGCGATGTTGAACACGTCCCTCTCCGATATCGCCAGAACCCAGTTCTTGGCCTGGGAGTTGTGCGGGGACGAGCCTCGCTCGTACACCCGGAAGTGGAAGTCCCCCTGGTCCAGCTTGACGATGTAGCCGCGCGACCTCAGGTCGCGATAGACCACGTATCTGGATTGCAGGTCCTCCACGGACCGGGCGACCCGACGGTAAAGCGAGGCGTGGTCCATCGGCTTCCCGTTCTGGAGGACCTGGAGCTTATCGCATTCCAGAAGGTACAGGGCTTCCAGCAGGTCGAGGTCCAGTCCCCCTCCGGGACGGGGATATCCGTAAAAGCCCTTGTTGTAGACCTGGCTGCCCTCGGCCATGTCAGAGATGACCACGCTTTCCCCCAGCAGCTCGCCCGCCATGCCACTTGAACGATGTCCTTTAGTTAAAGATTCCCCGTTCACGAATTTTATTTATACTAATTGTTCACAATTACTAGATGTGAACATCTAGTTCAATAGTTGGTGGAACATGGACGAGCTTGACATGCTGCTATCGGTGATCGAGAACCCCACCCGCCGGAGGATACTGGAGGCCCTGGTGCGCGAACCGCACTATCCCCTGCAGCTCTCCAAGGAGCTGGGGTTGAGCCAACAGGGCATAATGAAGCACCTGAGGATGCTGGAGGAGCTGGACCTGGTGCGGTCTTTCTTGGAGGACAGCGATCAGGGCGGGCCCTCCAGACGTAGATACTTCCCGACGACCGGCTTCACCATGGTGGTGGACATCGGCCCGGGGCTGTTCAACACCGAGGTGGCGAGCAGGCCCTTCGAGAATCGGGGCGCGGAGAAGCAGGAGCGGGACGGCAGAAGGCTGCTGGACCTTCGCAAGGACCTGGGAGAGATCGATCAGGAGCTGGTACGATTGAGGGAACGGCGGGCGGAGCTCATCGCCGAGAAGGAAAGTATACTGGAGGAGGCGGGGCGGGCGGTCGAGTCCTCGCCAATGGACTACCGGAGCCGCAAGATCGTATACGAATACATACTGCACCCGCAGATGAGCGCCAAGGACCTTGCCCGAGGGCTAGGACTCAGGGATGACTCGGTAGAGAATATAATCAACATGCTGGAGGAAGAGAACGATGCCAAGCGAACTTGAACGTTACATGCAGGAGATCAGGAAGGTGAGGGAGGACCTGGAGAGGGCCATGCGCGCCTCGGCCCAGGACCTGGACCGGATTGGCCGGGAAGTGCTAGGCGATACGGTGACCAACGCCAAGCTGGGCGGAAAGGAAGCGGAGGAGGCCCTGCTTAGACTGGAGAAGGACCTCCAGGAGGGTGGCCCTAACCTCCGCCGGGAGATGGACCAGCTGCTGAAACGCCTGGGCGAGGCGGTGGCCAGGGTGGAGCGGGAGCTTGATCGGCGGGAGAAATAAGTATATATAGAAGCACTAACATTGATGTATTGTACTAAGAGTAAACAACTCTTAGTTGATATGTAAGAGGTGAAATGAGATGACAGGAACCGAAAGGGAACCGGTGGACCTGGTCCCCCGGATCTGGACCTGGAGCCCCATCTCCGTGTTCGAGGAGATGGAACGGATGTTGAACGACATGCGTACGGGACTCGTCCTGCCTGGAAATGCCATTTACCGCGGGGAGGGCGCCCGGATGCCGAACGTGGACCTCATCGAGGAGGCCGAACGATTCCTGGTCCAGGCCGATCTCCCGGGGATGACCAAGGAGGACGTCACCATCGAGACGGACGGAGACGTGCTCAGGATCACCGCCAGAAAGGAGCAGGAGATCGAGGAGAAGAAGGATGGCTACATCCGAAGGGAAAGGGGCAGTACGCACTTCCACCGCCAGATGCGCCTTCCGGAGAACGTGGACCATGATCGGATCAAGGCCAAGATGGAGAACGGGGTCCTGGAGATCTCCCTGCCCAAGACGGCGACGAAGGATGAGAAGAGGAACAGGATCGAGGTGGAGTGATCTCCGCCTCGTCATCTGAGAGTGAAAGAAGATGAGCGCATCTGACAAGGTATTGAAGGTGTCCGAGGCCAAGTCCAAGGACGCCGGACGCGGTATAGCTAGAGTGGACCCGGCGGTGATGGAGGCCCTGGGGCTGAACGCCGGCGACGTGGTCCAGATAGAGGGAAAGAAGAAGACGGTGGCCGTGGTCTGGCCCGGTTACAACGAGGACGCCAACCGCGGCGTCATCCGGATCGACGGAACCATCAGGCGGAACGCCCAGACCAGCATCGACGAGAAGGTGTCCCTTCGCAAGATAACCGTAAAACCGGCGCAGAAGCTGGCCTTCGCGCCGACGGAGGAATTGCGCATCATGGGCGGCGAGGAGTACCTGGCCCAGATGATGGAGGGACGGGTGTTCTCCCGCGGTGACATCGTGGAATTGAACGTGATGGGCCGGCGCATAGACCTGGTGGTGATGTCCCATTCCCCGAGCACTGACGCGGTGATATTGACCAGGGACACCGAGATCAAGATGAGCGACAAGCCGGTGAAGGAGACGACCTCCGGGATACCGAAGGTCACCTACGAGGACATCGGCGGGCTTGGCGACGAGGTAAAGAAGGTCCGGGAGATGATCGAACTTCCGTTGCGCCACCCGGAGCTGTTCGAGCGTCTGGGAGTGGAGGCTCCGAAGGGCGTGCTGCTGCACGGCCCGCCTGGAACTGGCAAGACGCTATTGGCCAAGGCGGTGGCCGGTGAGACCAGCGCCAACTTCGTGTCCATCGGCGGGCCGGAGATCATGAGCAAGTTCTACGGCGAGAGCGAGGAACGCTTGAGGGAGATATTCAAGCAGGCCGAGGAGAACGCTCCCTCCATCATCTTCATCGACGAGATCGATTCCATCGCCCCGAAGAGGGACGAGGTTTCGGGGGAGATGGAAAGGAGGATAGTAGCGCAGCTGCTGGCGCTGATGGACGGGCTGCAGGCTCGGGGAAAGGTCGTGGTCATAGGCGCCACCAATCGCCCGAACGCCCTCGATCCCGCCCTGCGCCGCCCGGGACGCTTCGACAGGGAGATAGAGATCAACATACCCAATCGGGGCGGCAGGCTGGACGTGCTGCAGATACACACCCGCGGCATGCCGCTGGCCGATGACGTGGACCTGGAGCGTCTGGCGGACCTCACGCACGGCTACGCCGGTGCCGATCTGGCTGCGCTATGCAAGGAGGCGGCCATGCATTCCCTGCGGCGCATACTGCCGGACCTGGACATGGAGGCGGACAGCATTCCCGTGGAGGTGCTCAACCGCATCACCGTGACCAAGGACGACTTCTTCGCCGCGCTGAGGGAGATGTCCCCGTCCAGCTTGCGCGAGGTGCTGATCGAGTCGCCGAACCTGCACTGGGACGACATCGGCGGGCTGGAAGACGTGAAGGCCGAGCTGAAGGAGGCCGTGGAATGGCCCCTGAAGTACGCTGGACTGTTCGAACACATGAGCGCCGAGCCTCCGAAGGGCGTGCTGCTGTTCGGACCGCCAGGTACCGGGAAGACGATGCTGGCGAAGGCGGTGGCCACCGAATCGGAAAGCAACTTCATCAGCATCAAGGGGCCGGAGTTCCTGAGCAAGTGGGTCGGCGAGAGCGAGAAGGCGGTGCGCGAGACGTTCCGCAAAGCGAGGCAGGCCGCCCCGTGCATCATCTTCATGGACGAGATAGATGCGATAGCGCCCACCCGCGGCGGGGATTCGGACTCCCATGTGACGGAGAGGGTGATCTCCCAGTTGCTGACGGAGCTGGACGGCCTGGAGTCGCTGCACAATGTCATCGTCATCGCCGCGACCAACCGTCCGGACATCATCGACCCGGCCTTGCTGCGCCCCGGACGCTTCGACCGGATGATACAGGTCGGCGCTCCGGACCTGGAGACCAGGAAGGCCATCCTGCAGGTGCACTTCAAGCGCAAGCCCCTGGCTGACGATGTGAAGCTGGACGAGGTGGCGCACAAGACCGACGGGTATACCGGCGCCGATCTGGCGGCCATCGCCAACGAAGCGGTGATGAGCGCCATACGCGAAGCGGTGGCCGAGGGAAAAGGAGAGGACCCCGAGGCCATGAAGGACACAAAGGTGAGCATGAAGCACGTGATGGACGCGGTGGAGAAGCACCGCCCCATCTCCCTTCAGGAGCTGAGCAAGTTCCAGAAGATAGCCAATGATTTCGAGTACGTGAGGTGATGATATGAGAAAGGTTAGACGTGACGATGACTGGAACGACCTGTTCCGTTCCTTCGACGATGATTTCGACATCATGCGGGAGCGCATGGACCGGCTGATGGAGGCGGCCCTGCGCGGCACCGGAAATGATCCGCTGGTTTATGGTTTCTCCATGCGCGCCGGTCCTGACGGTCGGCCGGTGGTGCAGGAGTTCGGGAACGTGCCGAGGGGAGGCGCTCCCCCGGATGCGAACTGTCGAGAACCATTGACGGACGTGATGGAGGAGGACGATAAGGTGAGGGTCATCGTCGAGCTGCCGGGAGTTGACAAGCAGGACATCGACCTCCGCTCGCAGGACCGCGAGCTGACGATCTCTGTGGATACCGAGAGCAAGAAGTTCTGCAAGCAGCTGGACCTGCCCTGCGATGTCCAGCCTGATAGCGCCATCGCGGAGTACCGTAACGGGGTGCTGACGGTGACCATGGGCAAGGCGGAGCAGAACAGGGGAAAGAGGATCGACATAAACTGAGCCGGGGCCTGGCCCCCTCTCCTTTTTTAACAATCCTTATATAGAAGCCGTAGCGAATTACAGGTTGTGCAGCGAGACGAGCTCATTCGGTCGGTGAGGGAGCTTCTGCTCCGTACGGGCTTCATTGCTTCGAACCCGCTCAACCTGCGGGGCATATCATTTGATGTCGTCGCCCGCAGGGACCGTAGCCTGCTGCTTGTTAAAGTTCTGACCAACATCGACGCGTTCTCCAAGGAGAACGCCGAGGAGCTGAAGGTGCTGGCCGAAGCGCTCGGTGGGTCCATAATGGTGGTCGGCGAACGTTCCGGCTCGGGGGACCTGGAGCAGGGCATCGTCTACTCTCGCTTCGATATTCCGATCATCGGCTTCGCCACCATGAAAGACCTTCTTCTGGATGACGAGCCTCCGTTCATTTTCGCGGCGCCAGGCGGGCTGTACGTGCGTATGGACAGCGATCTCCTGCACAAGATGAGGGAGGAGAGGCACGCCAGCCTTGGGACCCTCGCGGAGGTGGCAGGCGTCTCCCGCCGCACCATCCAGATGTACGAGGCTGGAATGGGCGCCATGATAGATGCCGCGCTTCGCCTGGAGGAGTATCTCGGCAAACAGATCGTGGTGCCGGTGGATCCCATGGGATACAAGCCCACGGCGAAAGAGGCACGTCCTCTGGACATCGACAAGTGCGACGATTTCAGCAAGAACATCTACACCCTGTTGATGCAGCTGGGATTGCTTGTGAAACCGACCGAGAAGTGCCCGTTCGAAGCGCTGACGGTCGACAGGGACCTTTTGATCCTCACCGGCCTGGGCAAGGACGAGGCCAGGCTTGCCGACAAGGCAAAGGTCGTGGCGGATGTCTCACGCATCACCGGAAAGGAATCGGTTATATTCATCGAGAGATTACGCACCAGGCACAGCATCGAGGGCACGGCGCTCATCGGACGTGACGAGCTCAAGAACATTCACGAATCTGAGCGCCTGCGCAAGATGGTGAACGCCCGGAGCGAGGTCGATGCACGAGATTGAGCTGAACGGTTCCCGGATCTTCATCCTTCCAGTGATCAAAGGGTTGGTCAGCGAGGGAGAGAAGGTCCGAGCGACTATAACCGAGTTAAAGCCGGACGCCGTGGGCATCTCCATCTCCAAGGAGGAGCTGGAAGGCCTTCGTTCGTACCAGGGAGAGGAGATCGAACTGAGCGATCTGGAAGAGGCGTACAAGGGCGGGCTGCAGGAGTTCGGCGAGGTGCTCTTGCCGCCGCCGTGCTATTTGGAAGCGGTCAAGGCGACCGACGAACTGGGCATTCCCCTGATACCGATAGACATGAACGAGGAACTGTTCTCCGAGCGCTATTGCGAATTGATCGGCGGGCTGGAACTCATGAAGGAATCGTTCTTCTCTCACCGGGTCGCCAGGAAGAAGTTCATCATGGACAGCGCGGAGAAGTTCGTGCTTGATTTCGATTGGAAGGCGAATGGGGGGAGGGGGATATCCTCCCTGAACAAGGAGAGAGAGGCCCACATGACCGACGTCATAAGGCGCTTATCGTCCGAAAGGCCGAACGTGCTTGCCGTCGTCGAGGTGGAGAGGTCTCGGGGATTAATTGGGGCCCTCTCCGCCATATCCGAGGTCGATTATGGTGAGAACGATCCCTGATCTTGTTCTTGACGAGATGGAAAAACCCTTCTGGTGGACCGAAATAAAAGGTTAGGGAAGAGGTTTTTCACCCCATCAGATCAGGACCTTGCCTCCAGCGATGTCGATAACCTCGGATTCCAGTTGATCTATAATGTACACCTGCCACGAGTAGCCGGCCCACATTCCGGTGGTGGTGGTCGTCCCTCCATAGTTGGCAAAGTAGATGATCGATCCATCAGTGTATCCGACAGCCAGGTCGCATCGGCCATTCCCATCGATATCCTGTGC
>DUJZ01000067.1 GCA_013329565.1 Methanomassiliicoccales archaeon | reverse complement strand
ATCAACCTCTCCACCTCCTCGGTCTGCTCCCCGTCGAAGGCGCTGCCGTCCTGGTTCCACATCTTGACCCCGTTGTACTCCGGGGGATTGTGGGAGGCGGTGACCATGAGGCCGCAGTCAAAGTGGGATGCCGCGCAAGCCAGCGTCGGCGTGGGCACCATGCCCGCTCGGTACGGCTCCGCGCCGGCCTCGATGAGCCCGGCGATCAGGGCGTTCACCAACAGGTCTCCGCTGGTCCTAGGGTCCTTTCCTACCACCACCGCTCCGGAAATGCTGCCCACCGCCCTGCCGATGCGCAGGCCAAGCTCGGCGTCTATGTCCTTCCCTATCAGACCGCGTATGCCGGAGGAACCGAAGAGGCCCATGTTATCCGCAGGTAATCCCTGCCAAGGCATTTAATCCCTGCCCTTCCAGACACGGCCAGTCGTTCGGCCAGCATGGTTTAGGCATAGCGCCCGGGGGGATAAAAATCTGGGTGCGGAGGAGGATTAACAGCCTATACTATTTAAGAGGAATAAGCGCTGGGCAACGTCCTTTATGCGATAAATATTATATATAGAATATTTGCATTACTTACTGGATAACAGGCCAGATTGGTCGATTATCGCGGAGGTCGTTCCATGGTGATGGAGAAAATCAACTTAGACAAGGCCAAGGACATCGCGAAGAAGAAGGGTCTCAAGCCGGGGCGCGTAAAGGGCACCAACGGAGTTCAGTTCACAAAGGGCAACAACGCGAGGCTGGAGATCGTATCCTGGGAGGAGTTCGAGAAGACCCTCGCCAAGAGAGGTCTCGCGGTGTTCGAGAGCGGCGGCTGGATGAANNTTTTCAGCCTTCGATGTTGTTCAGCACCACCGTGAGGTCCTTTCCGTAGGCCTTGTTGAAGGCCTTGCGGTCCTCCTCCATACGCCACATCTCCAGCTGGGGGTCCCCGCTGGCGGTGACGATGAGCTTGACGTTGCGTTTGGAAACCTTGCTGAACCGCACGTTCTGTACCAGGTTGGAATGGGAACGGTCCAGGCTCTCGGCCATTCGCAGCAGCGTCGACAGGCGGATCAGCACCTGCTGGTCCTTCTCGTCCAGCTCGCGCAGGTCGGCCGCCCTCAACTTCGGCGTACGCTTGCGGTGATACTTGGCGATGTTGGCGATGAGCAGCACCTCGCGGTTGGTGAAGCCCAGCAGCTCGGCGTGGCAGATTATGTAATGGGAATGCAGATGATGGTCGTTGAAGGATATGAAATCTCCAACGTCATGCAGGAAGGCCGCGTGGTGCAGCATCTCCCGCTCCTTCTTGCCCAGGGTGTGCAGCCCCTTCTTCGTAGCGCTGTCGAAAAGTTCCAAAGCAATGGACATCACCCGCCGGGCATGCTCCTCGTCGATGGAGCAAGCCCTTCCAAGCTGTATCACGCTGCGTTCGCGTACGGACAGCTCGCGGAATCCTGGAAACTCCTCCAGCCCGCCGAGATAGTCCTGCAGCATCCCGTCCCGCATGCTGCGTTGGCTCACGGCGATCTCGCTCAGCTTCAGCTCGTCCATGACCGTTTCCAGGACCATCGCCCCGGCCACGATTATGTCCGCCCTCTCCGGGTTCATCCCCGGCACCTTGCGCCTGGCGGCTAGGTCCAATGATGCCAGTTGAGGTATCAGTTTTCTAAGTTGCGAGTACCTGATCACCCCGGGGCGCGAGCTGCTGTCCTGGCGCATCAGTATCTCACCAAGGTTCACGATGGTCCCGGAGCTGCCGAAGGCTAGGGACACCTTTCTCTGCATGATCTCCTTCTTAGCCCGGACCAGTGAGCTCTTCACGTACTTGCGCATCTTGACCAGCGCATCGTCAGGGATCGGCGCCTCGGGCTTCTTCACGAACATGGTGGTGAGGCGGATGGCTCCCACCTTCAAGCTCTCTAGATAAGAATACTCGTTCTGATCGCCCAGGGCCAGCTCGGTGCTGCCCCCGCCGATGTCCAGGAACAGGGCGACCTTGCGGCCGATATGATGTCCGCTCGACACGCCCAGATAGATCAGCCGGGCCTCCTCCATGCCCGAGATGATCTGCAGCTCCAGGCCGGTGGCCTCCTTCACCCTGTCGACCAGCTCGGAGCGGTTGGACGCTTCCCGAGTGGCCGAGGTGGCCATGGCCACGAACTCCGTTGCGCCGTACGTTCTGGAGAGGTCGCAGAAGTTCTTCATCACCTGAACGGCCCTCTCCATGGCGCTCTCCAGAAGAAGTCCGTCGGAGAACTCCTGCTCACCAAGCCTCACCATCTCCTTCTGCTCGCTGATGACCGTGTACGAGCGGTTGGGATTGATTCGCACGACGAGCAGCCGGACGGAGTTGGTACCGACGTCCAGGAACGCTACCACCCTTCCTTTCTCAGGCTCTACCACGGACGGTCACCTCCCGGCCGAAGGCCCGGGCGAACTGCCCAGCTTTACGAGAGCCCCCATCGAGCTCCGTTGAAAGGTCCCCTGGTCCGGAGATCACGATCTTGACCGCCTTTCTGCCCGCGGTCACCTCTATTCCTCCCACCAGGGAGGCGTGGCTGCGGTCCAGGCCGTCAGCCAGGGCCAATATGGCCGATATCTTGGTCACCCTCTTCCGCTCCGATTGGGTCAATCCCTTGAACACCCTGTCGTCACGGCGCGGCGAGCGCAGGCCGTGGTAACGGGCGATGCAGGCCAGCATCCGCTTCTCCACTTCGTCCAGAGGAAGGTCGGCCTTCATCACGATGTCCAGGGCCCTTCTCTGATGCCCCTCCACCCCCTCGCTTATGCCAACGTCGTGCACCATGGCCGCCAACTCCAGGAGATCGCGGTCCTTGGGGTCGAGACGATGCAGTCCTCGGGTGCTGTCAAAGATCAGTGCTGCAAGCGTTCTCACCTGCTCGGCGTGCTCACGGTCGATCTGGAACCGTTCCGCCCAGGCCGCGGCGGTCTTGACCTTGTCCGCCGTCCGTCCGTTCTCAACGTCCTTGGGCAGGTCCTTGAAACCCTGGGTCCGAAGCTCTTCGGCGACTCCTCGGGCGTCGTAGGGGACCCTGATCAGCTCGGCGTTCACGGACGGAAGGTCCAGCAGCGCGTAGGAAGCGTCAGCTCCATCGCGGGGGCGTCCCGCGCTCCCCGGATTTACGAACAAAGTTCCATCGCATTCCCGGACCATCGGGACGTGCGAATGGCCGGTGACGATCACGTCAGCCCGGCTCTCCCCGGCCAGATGGCGCAACCTGGTCTCGGGAGTGGACGGGGTGAGCTTCTCCGCCTCCTGTCCCGGGGAGGCGTGGGTGACCAGCACGGTACGGCCGCAGATGTCCAGGCGCAGGTCGTCCGGCAGGGAGCCCAGCCATTCCAGCTCGCTCTCCCCGAGCAGCTCGGTCGCCATCTCCCACTGCCGGTCCTTGACCTTCTTCCCCGAGACGATCTTCAGCGCTGTCCTGTCGATGTTGCCGACGACGTTCAGCACATCCTTGCCTCTCAGCATCTGGATCGTTTCCACCGGATGAGGGAGACCGACCGCGTCCCCGGCGTTCAGGAAGGCCTTCGCTCCGTTCGTCCGGGCGTGCTCCATCACCGCTCGAAGGGCCGAGACGTTCCCGTGCACGTCGGAGATCAGCGCCACCTTGACCGGGCAGGCCTCCACCAACGGACGGCCTTTGAGCTTGTCCAGCAGCCGGAAAAAGAAGCGCTCCTGCAGCATGGCGAACCATTGCTCGACGAGCTTCCCATGCCGTTCCTTCCTTCTGGATTCGAAAGTGATCTGGAGGCGGTCGATGGCCTTGAGCGCGCTTGGCGCCTCCTCCCGCAGTCCGGGCAACCTTTGCAGCCAGACGTCGCAGTCGTGCAGTTCGCCAACCGTATCCTGCAGTTTCTTGAGGGTCTTCAGATCATCATCAAGACCATCCGGGTAAGCGTCGCGGAACGCCTCGAGCGCATAGCGCAGGTGCTTGCCGGCGATGCGCAGGGCGTGATGTCCCCGCCAATCCTCGTAGACCGGGACGGAATGGGAGTGCTCCATCAGCTCCTCTACGGCCACCGCGGCGTGGGCGAAAGCGTACGGATGGAGGATGGACGGGTCGCCTTTCCATTCCAGGGGCATGGCGAGTTCCGATCTCATCTCCGTGAAAGGACCCTCGCCGACGACGGTGTCCATCAGCGCCACCACGTCAGGCTGCAGGGACGTCCGCCGGCACCTGAGCGTTTCGATCACCAGGGCGAGTCCGACCGCCTCTTCCCCTTCCCAGCCCTTGCCGATGGCGCCGAGCAGGTCCATCTGGACATCCAGGTCCCTTGCCTCGCCGAGCGAGGTGGTGACCTCCTTCACGGCTCTCCTCCACCTCTTTCCTTTCTTGCCTCTGAAGCATTCTCCGAAGATGCGCAGCCCGGACCGCAGACGCCGGGAGGCCACGCGCATTCGGTGCACGTATTCGATGTCGTCCCCGTTCCGCACTCCCTCGACCTCGGCCAGAAGCGCCTCCAGCCGCCGCCCGGTCACCATCCTCCCATAAGCGCACAGGTCCTCCGGCAACTTCACTCCTCCCTGTGCCAGGAACCGCGGTTCTTGATCAGCCAGTCCTGGGAGTGCACGATTTCCTCGCCCTTGATCGGCTTCCTTTTGACGTAGGTGCCGTCAGGCAGCATGTCGCGGGACTTCACGTTGTCCTTCAGATGGATCGGCAGTATCTCGTCCACCAGCCGGCGGCGGTACTTTTCGTCCAGCACGGGGAAAAGCACCTCCACCCTCCGCTTGAGGTTGCGGGGCATCATGTCCGAGCTGCCCAGGAAGACCTCCTCCTCCCCCCCGTTGCGGAAGTAGTAGATCCGAGCGTGCTCCAGGAAGCGACCGACGATGCTGTTCACCTTGATGTTCTCACTAAGCCCCTTTACGCCTGGGCGCAGGGCGCACAGCCCGCGCACGTTCAGATCGATGCGGACGCCGTCCTGGGACGCCCGGTAAAGCGCCTGGATGACGTCCGGGTCCAGGAGACCGTTCAGTTTGAAGGCCAGATATCCATCCCCGTGCTCCCTGTGCCTGGCCGCCTCGCGATCGATGCGGGAGATCATCTCCTTCTTCAGCGTAACCGGGGCCACCATCAGCTTGCGGTAGGAGTCCTTGTGCGAATATCCCGTTAGGTAGTTGAAAAGGTCGGCCACGTCCGCCCCGATGTCCGGGTCGGCGGTGAGGTATCCAATATCGCCGTAGATGCGGGACGTCTGGGCGTTGTAGTTCCCGGAGCTCATATGGCTGTAGCGGATTATACTGTCCCCTGCCTTTCGTACGACCAGAAGCAGCTTGGCGTGCACCTTCAGGTCCATGAGGCCGTATACGACGTGCACGCCGGCGTTCTCCAACGCCCTGGCCCAGACGATGTTGTTCTCCTCGTCGAAGCGCGCTTTCAGCTCCACGACGGCGGCCACCGCCTTGCCGTTCTCCCTGGCCTCCATCAGCGCATCGATGATCGGGGAGTGTTTGTCTATACGATACAAAGTTATCTTTATCGCCAGCACCTGGGGGTCGTTGGCCGCCTGCTTGAGGAAGGTGACCATAGGCACGAAGGAGTCGTAAGGATGATAGAACAGCCGGTCGCGATGCTCCACCGCGGCCATCAGCGACTTCTCAGGCACCAGGTCCGCCGGCACATGGGGAAGGAACGGCGGGTCCTTGAGGTCCGGTCGGTTCAGGGACAGCAGGTCCCAGAACCCGACCAAGGAGAGCGGAGCGGTGGAGCGGAACACCATCAGCGGATGGAGTCCCAGTTTCGTGGTGAAGAGGTCGACGAGCTTGTCAGGCATGTCCTTGTCCACCTCCAGGCGTATCGGCGAACCGACTCGCCTGGTCTCCACGCTTTCTTCTATCGCCGTCAGCAGGTCCTCCGCCTCATCGGTGGTTATCTCAATGTCGGCATCGCGGGTGATGCGGAACACGTGCACGTCCCGGATCTTCATGCCCGGGAACATTAGATCGAGGTTATCGGCCACCAGGTCCTCCAGCAGAACGAAGTCCTGTATCCTTCCCGGCGCGCTTCCGGGGATAGGCACGAAGCGGGGGAAGAGGTCCAGGGGGATCTTCACCCGGGCGTAGCGGTCCCCTCTCTGGGGGTGCCTCACGCTCACCGCCAGGTTGATGCTCAGGTTGGATATGAAAGGGAACGGTTGATTGAAGTCCAAGGCCAGTGGGGTGAGGGCTGGAAATATCATCCGCTCGAAGTAATCGCGTAATCCCTGCCGCTTGTCCACATCGAGGTCCTTCACGCTATGGATGCTGATCCCCGCCGTCCTCAGCTTGGGTTGGAGGTCTCCGTGCCACAGCTTGCCGTGCGCTTCCAGCAGCGGTAAAAGTTCCTCGTTGATGGTCTCCAGCTGCTCCAGCGGCGTCAGTCCGTCCGGCGGCGCCTCCAGGGCACCCTTCTTCAGTTGTCTCTTCAGCCCGGACACCCGGACCATGAAGAACTCGTCCAGGTTGCTGCCGCAGATGGCCAGGAACTTGACCCTCTCCAGAAGGGGATGGGTGTTGTCCTGCGCCTCCTCGAGTATTCGCTTGTGGAACCGCACCCAGCTGATCTCCCGGTTGATGAACGGCGAGTCCCCGGACTGCTTCTTGGACTTGCTGTTGTGAGCACTGGTCTTGCGGTCTGCGTTGCTCTTGCGGGCGGGCATGGGCCTCCTTATCACATTCTACCTCCAGTATATATGAGGTTACCGTCCAGTCCATCCGTTCGTGAATATCATAACATATACTGGTACGGTCCATTTTTTTATAGTCAGGAAGCGGTCGCTTCCGGCATGGCCGAGATGATCCGTCCGGGTGATAGGGACGAGGACCGCCACGACCGGACCAGGCTCATCCCCTGGGTGGACATGGAGAGGGTGCGCTCCGCCAACGTGCTCGTCGTCGGTGCGGGAGCGCTGGGGAACGAGGCGGTGAAGGACCTCGCGCTCTTCGGCTTCCGAAACGTGCACATTCTTGACATGGATTCTGTGGTCCGGTCAAACCTGAGCCGCTGCGTGCTGTTCCGGGAAGGCGATCAATCATCTGGAAAAGGCAAAGCATCATTGGTCGCCGAGAGGGCCAGGGAGCTCGATCCGGAAATTCATATCAAGGCCACCGAGGGAAAGGTGCAGTCCCTGGGTCCGGAGGAGATGGAGAGATACGACATCATCCTGGGGTGCCTGGACAATGTGGCCGCCCGTCTGCACTTGAACGCCAACTCCTATCACGCCCGGGTGCCGTACGTGGATGGCGGCACGGCCGGATTCCGGGGAAGGGTGCAGGCGGTGGTGCCTCCGTTGACTCCGTGTCTCCAGTGCGGCATGAACCGTAGCCACTTCAAGGTCATGGAGCGTCGCTTCAGCTGTACCGGCCAGGACACTGTCTACTATCAGCCGAAGATGGCGGCGGAGATCACCACCACCAGCGTCATAGCCGCCGTCCAGGTTCGTGAGGCGGTGAAGGTACTTTCCGGACGAACGGCGATAGCGCATGTGATGCATTACGACGGTCTAGCAGGAACGAGCGAGGTATTCGCAATGGACATCGACCCAGGCTGTCCAAATCATCCCTCATCCAAATTATCATAATGCTGACTCTAATGGAAAGGATTATACCACATTCCCAGGGATTGACCGGGGCGATACAATGGTGGTAAGGGTAAGGGTCAGGAACGCAGAGACCGGCGCCACGGTCGATATGGAGCTGGAGATGGAGAACACCGTGGAGGAGATCATCGAGGGCGTCTCGGCCTATTGGGAAAAGGACCCGGGCGCCTACGTGATCCGCAAGGGCCGCCGCTTGCTGCGCGGTCAACAAAAGGTCCAGGAGCTGGATGTCCAGGCCAACGAGGAGCTGGAGCTGATCCCCGACCCCGAGGGCGGGAACAGATGACCCTGCCCCTGGAGATACTTTACATAAGATTGAGGAACGAGCTGGAGGCCTGCCGTCACAACCTCCCCAAGGACTTCGATTACAGCGAAGAGCATCTGACGACGTTCCCGCTGAAGGTGGAGGTGGCGATGGAAGGCATGCCTGGCCCGGTCATGGAGAACGGAAAGTTGGGGTACCGTTACAGCCATCGGCTGGAGCTTATAATCGGCCGAGAATATCCGTTCGAGAAACCGCTGGTGATCTGGAGGACGCCGATATTCCATCCGAACATCATGATGCCCGAGGACGGCGGTCACGTCTGCATCAAGCTGCTCTCGGAGTGGTCCTTCAATTCCACGATCTCCAATTTCCTAAAGGGTCTGGAGTCGCTTCTGATCTCACCGAACGGCAACAGCCCGTTCGGCACTGACACCTGCACGGCCGCCGCCCAGTACTTCAATTCCTCTCCCCGTCGTGCACCTCCGATCATCGTCGCCCCCGCTCCCAAGGTGGTGCGCCGGTGAAGAGAGCTCCGGTCATCCTCGGCGGAAAGGACCTGGAGGTGGAGGAGATGCTACCACCGGCCGAAGAGAGAACGCTACCCCACAAGTGGCTGCCCAAGGAGGCCACGTCCCTATACGCGGACAGCAAGGGGGCGGAGATGTACCTGTTCAAGACCGCCGAGGAGAAGGTGCGCAACCACGCCCTCTCCCAGGTCAAGCCGGGGCTGGAGGTCATGGGCTTCCTGCTCGGAGAGGTGTTCACGCACGAAGGGGTGGAGTATACGGTGGTCCGTGATGTGGCCACCACTGATCTGGAGGCGACATCGGTCAGCGTAAGGTTCGACCCGGAAGGCTTCGAATCCTTGTTCGACTCGCTGGAGTGCGCCCGGTTCCGTTACGTATTGGTGGGTTGGTATCACTCCCATCCCGGCCACGGCTGCTTCCTTTCCTCTACGGACATTTCCACACAGAAAGGGATGTTCGACAGGGCATACCACACCGCCCTGGTGGTCGACCCCATCCGCAAGGAGATGGACGCCTTCTGCCTTTCCAATGGGGAAGTTCGCCGCAGAAAGTTCCTGGTGTACTGGGATGAGTTCCAAAACCCCTATTACGGGGAAAGCGTGCGACCCCGGAAGATTAGAATGTGATCAGACCCAGATGGCATGTCGGCGGCGCAGGGACGCCTCGTCCTGGTTCAGCTTGGTCATCAGAAGCGGCACCATGGAGTCCAACATGACCATGCTTGCCAGCTCGAATATCGTGCCTAGAGGAGCGTTCTTCTTCTTCCGTTCGTCCCTCGGTTGTACAAGCTCCATAACGATGTTGCTGGCTATGCCCAATTTCGAGTGAGCGCTGCCGGTGATGCTGATGACCACCGCTCCCAAACGACGCACTATGTTGGCGGTCTGCACCGCGGACATGGTCTCTCCGGTATTGGAGATGATGACCACAACATGTCCCTTTTCCACAATAGGCGTTGTCGTATCTCCTACGAAATGAACGTTCAGACCGATCTGGACCAGACGGGCGGCGAAAGCTTCACCGACCAGTCCGGAGCGTCCGACCCCGTAAATGAATATCTTGGGGGCGGCGGCGAGGGTGGCGACGATATCATCTATCAGCGTCTCGTCGACCTTTTCGATGGTCCGCCTGACCTCTTCAAGAATGTAGGCGGTGGTCTCTTTCAATCGTCATCCTCGTCCTTGGCGCCCTTGCCCTTCTTGACCTTGGTGTCCTTGGACACCCTCTTGGTCATTACCCTCTCGTAAATGACCTTCATGTACATGGCGTCGTGCTCCAGCAGCGGAGAGCTGGATATGATGGTGGCGTTCAGATTGGCGTCGGCCAGGAACTCGGCCATCGGCTCGAAGCGAAGATCGCCCTTCTTTATCGGGGTGACCCTCCTCTCGTTGCCACCCTCGTGCTCCACCCCTGAGAAGTGAGTGTAGTGCAGGCCCCCGACGTAGCTGCTGACCTTGTCGAAGACCTCAGCGAAATCCTCCGGCTCCCGCAGCATCCCGTTGCTGCGGGCGTGCAGATGAGCAAAATTGACCACGGGCGACAGGCGATCGAACTTGTCGCACAGCTCAATGATCTCGTCCAAACCCCCGAACACCTCCTTGCGCCCGGAGGTCTCCAATCCCAATCTGGGCGTGAGCTTGTTCTTCTCCCACCAGGTGACTATCTCCTCCAAACGGTCGGAGATGTTCTCCGTGGCCTCACGGCGGCTGATGTTTCCGTAAAGCCCCATGTGGGTGACGACCATGTTTCCGCCCATGGCCTGGGTCATTAACCCGGCCCAGCGGATGGAGTCCATGCTCTTCTTGGTGAGGTCACCCTCGCCGGCCAGATCTATATAATAGGGGGTGTGCATGGACAGCTCGACATCGAGCTCGCTTCCCATGACCCCGAGCTTCTGCAGCTCGTCGTAGTTGTGGGCGAGCCCGGACGAGAGGCTTATCAAGGTGTCGTCCTCCTTGATCTTCTCGTCGAGATTGGTGATCTGAACGTCCTTCTTCCCCTTCCTGCGGTGGATCTCCACCACCAGGTCGCCGTCGAGCTGGCGAGGTGTCAGACCGACCTCCTCGTCGTCAGGGGAGCGCGGCATCACGTTCACCCTGACCATCTGCACCTCCATGGCGTTCAGACCGAGGCCGTGAACGTCCTCGATGCCGTCCTTCAAAGTGCGACCCTTACAAGAAAGTGGAATACCAGCTGGACCAAATCGAATCATCTAAAACCCCGAGCAAACTAAATGATATGTAAAACGACATATATAAGGGCTATCAAAAATTAATTTAAAGGCGTTAATATTATAGTGCACATCGTTCAATGTCTCCCTTGACGACGATCGGGTTGCCGGCATCATATGGGTGCTATCAGGACCGGCATGCTCCTAAGCCAGTGGTCCGGATCGGGCCTCTCCTCAGGCCTCGATTGGATGGCAAAGGTATTTAATAC
>DUJZ01000171.1 GCA_013329565.1 Methanomassiliicoccales archaeon | reverse complement strand
GAAGGTGTGCGATCTCGTCGAGAGGGAAACGGGAATGAAGGTGCTGGGCAGGGAGCAGGACGCGGTCCTGGAAGGGATAGCGTCCGACCGGGCTCGCTGCACCAGCCAGGGGTTGCTGGCCGCGGACGTGGTCCTGATACCGCTGGAGGACGGGGACCGGGCGGAGGCCATGGCCAAGGCCGGGAAGAAGGTCATCTCCATTGACCTGAATCCGTTATCGCGTACCACTCTTGCGGCGGACGTGGCGGTGGTGGACGAGATCGCCCGGGCCGTGCCGAACATCGTAAAGTGGGCGAACGAGCTCAGGAACAGGCCGGAGGAGGCCAAGGGCGTCCTGTCGGCCTTCCGCAACGANNCGATCGATCGGAGCGATGAACATGGACAAGGAACTGCTGTTGAAGGGCTCGCGCCGCCTGGGATGGGCGGAGGCTCACATGTCGGTGATAAGGGAGGTCGGGGAGAGGATGCGCCAGGAAGGCTCCCTGAAAGGAACGAAGGTGGGCATGGCCCTGCACGTGGAGGCCAAGACCGGCATGTTGGCGGTCACTCTGGCCCGAGCCGGGGCCAAGGTACGGTTGGCAAGCTGCAACCCCCTGTCCACCGATGACTCGGTCGCTCTGGCTCTCAGGGAGGAGCGGGGCATAGAGGTCTTCGCCAAGAAGGGCGAGAGCAGCAAGGAGTACTACGAGAACTTGAACGCCGTACTGGATATGCGGCCTGATTTCGTGATAGACGATGGCGCGGACCTCATAACCATGCTCCACACCTCCCGGCGGGAGCAGCTGGACGAGGTGAAGGGGGGCAACGAGGAGACCACCACCGGGGTGATACGGCTGCAGGCCATGGCCGCCGAGGGCAAGCTCAACTTCCCGGTGATGGCCGTCAACGACGCCAAGATGAAGTACCTGTTCGACAACCGCTACGGGACGGGGCAGAGCACATTCGACGGGTTCATGAACGCCACCAACCTGCTGGTCGCCGGAAAGATGCTGGTCGTAGCCGGTTACGGCTGGTGCGGTCGCGGCGTGGCCATGCGGGCCAAGGGGCTTGGCGCGATCGTCATTGTCACCGAGGTCGATCCGATAAGGGCGATAGAGGCGCGATTGGACGGTTTCCAGGTCATGCCCATGGCCGAGGCGGCCGGTCTGGCGGACATAATCATCACCGTCACTGGCTGCAAGGACGTGGTCAGGCAGGAGCATTTCCGTACCATGAAGGACGGATGCGTTCTCGGCAACGCGGGGCACTTCGACAACGAGGTGTCCAAGAAGGCCTTGGAGTCCATGTCCTCCCACAAGGAGAAAGTGAGGGAGCACGTGGAACGCTACGATCTGCCGGACGGGCGCAAGGTGTACCTGGTGGCCGAGGGTCGCCTTATGAATCTGGCCGCGGGGCAAGGGCACCCGGTGGAGATCATGGACATGAGCTTCTCCATTCAAGCGTTGGCGTTGGAGCACCTGGTCCGCAACCATTCCAAGATGGAGGCCAAGGTGTACCCGATACCAGCGGGGATGGACCAACTGGTCGCCAGCATCAAGCTCCGGACCATGGGGCTGTCGATAGACACGCTTTCCGCGGAGCAGGTCAGGTATCTCAGCGACTGGCAGGAGGGTACCCATTGAGGCCCTTCCTTTGCGTGTACGGCCACACCAACATCGACCACCTGCTGACTCTAAAGGAGCTACCGGAACGGAACACCTCCTCCAACGTCCTCAGCAAGAAGAGCTTCTTCGGAGGCACCGGCGCCAACGTGGCGACCATGGCCTCCGCCCTCGGGGTGCCGACCGCCCTAATTTCGTACGTGGGGAAGGACCTCCCTCCAGAGTTCAGACAGCTGATGGAGTCCAAAGGGGTGATATTGGACGAGATGGTGGAGGTGGATGGTAAGGAGACGCCCACGGTGTGGATAGCCACGGACGAGAAGGAGGACCAGGTGGCATTCGTGTTCCAGGGGGCCATGGCCGACATGAGCTCCTATCCCGTCCAGGTCAAGGGGGCCAAGGATGCTTTGGCGATCCATCTGATGACCGGCTCTCCCGATTACTACCTGAGGCTGCTGGCGCAACCCAATCTGCTGCGCAAGCGACGGGGGTTGGACCCGGCGCAGGAGATACACCACGTGTGGGACGCCGAGCGCTTCCAGAAGGCCTTGGGGTTCACGGACATGCTGTTCTGCAACCGCAACGAGCTGGCGACCGCCCTGCGCTACACCGGCAAGGAGGGCCCGGTGGAGCTTCTGGACAGCTACCGGGGAATGCAGGTCATCGTCAACACCCTTGGCGGGCATGGGGCCAGGATATACGGCAGGAACGAGGTGCTCGACGTTCCGGCGGCCAAGGTCAAGGTGGTCGACCCCACCGGCGCTGGGGACGCCTTCCGGGCCGGCTTCTATGCCGGGCTGTATCGCGGAAAAAGCTGGATGGAATGCGGGGCACTAGGCTGCTCCGCCGCTTCCTTCGCGATCTCAACGCAAGGCTCTTTGACCTCCATTCCCGACTGGGGCATGGTGGAGGAGAGGGCGCGGTCTTTGCTGCGATAGGGGTATCTGGACATCCTCCGGTGATGCGTGCGATTGGAGGAAAATTATAATAAGTGAAAAAACTTGTAGGACTCCCTAGGTGAACGAATGGCGCAGGGTGCGCTCCGATCCTTCATGCCATGCTATGGCGTCAAGGTTGGTGGCGCCGCCAACTGGTCATCGACACCGATCCTAGGATGAATATCAATTAAAGGTGATCAAGAATGGATCTGATGGAATTCCTGACGGTGCTCCTGCTGACCTTCGGCCTGGTAATGATACTGGCTGGAGCCTTCACGGCCTATTTCGGAAGCGGCAAGAGCAGGATGATAGGTGTCGTCTTGTTGGTTATAGGATTGATCGTCGGCGTGGTCTGGGGCTACCTGGGGTACGCGGACATGGCCGGCGTCGAGGTCGACATATCCGAAGTGATATGGGTCGCCTTCGTCAACATCCTGGCCGCCCTGATCGGCGCCCTGGTGGCGGTCGGCGCGTTCCTGCTGGCCATCATGAAGAGCTGAAATCCCTTAACTTTCCTTTCCTTGCCTCCTCGGGAGGCAAATCCTTTTTTATTTGAACTCTGTCAGTGACCCAATGGCTTCGGTTCTCATCATTCTCGGGAGCAAGAGCGACGCGGAAGTAGGCCGCAAGGCCCTGGACGTTCTGAAGCGTTTCGGTGTCGAGGCGGAAATGATCGTGGCCTCGGCCCACCGCACCCCGGACCGGGTGAAGCTGATGGTGGAGCAGAGCAAGGCGGACGTGTTCATCGCCGTGGCCGGTCTCGCCGCGGCGCTGCCCGGAGCGGTGGCATCGTTCACCAGCAAACCGGTCATAGGCGTACCGGTGTCCGGCAAGCTCGGCATAGATTCCATTCTTTCCATAGTTCAGATGCCCCCCGGCATCCCGGTGGCCTGCGTAGGCCTGGACCGCGGGGACAACGCAGCTCTTCTCGCTGTCTCCATGCTCTCCATCGGGGACGAGAACCTGGCCAAGTCGTTGTCTTCCTACCGTCGGGAGATGGCCGAGAGGGTGGAGAGCGATTCCAACGAGGTGCAAGCCTGATGTTCGACCCCCAAGAGTTCGTGCAGGAGAAGATCGAGGAGCTCAGGACCAAGATAACCGGGAAAGCCATCATAGCCTGCTCCGGAGGAGTGGACAGCACGGTCGCCGCCGTTCTGGTCGACCGCGCCATCGGCGACAGGCTTCTCACGGTGTATGTGGACACCGGCCTCATGCGCAAGGGGGAGACCGAGGACGTGCGCCGCATGTTCGACAATCTGAACGTGCACTACCGTCTCGTCGACGCCAAGGACGAGTTCTTCGCCGTCCTGAAGGGTCAGATCGATCCGGAAGCGAAGCGGAAGGTGATCGGGGAGAAGTTCATCAGGGTGTTCGAGCGGGAGGCCTTGGCCTTCGGCGCCGACCACCTGGTGCAGGGAACCATCGCCCCGGACTGGATCGAGAGCGGTGATGGCGTTCGGGACACCATCAAGAGCCATCACAACGTCGGAGGGCTGCCGAAGGACATGACCCTGAAGCTGGTCGAACCGCTGTGGGACCTGTACAAGGACGAGGTCAGGGCCGTCGCCCGCTTCCTCGGCGTGGAGGTCTCCGAACGTCAACCGTTCCCCGGCCCGGCTCTAGCCATCAGGGTCATCGGGGAGGCCAACCCAGAGTCGGTGAGCGTCGTCCGCGAGGCCTGCGCCATAGTCGAGGAGGAGCTGGAGGCCGCCTCCGACAAGGGAAGCATGGTCCGCCCCTGGCAGTACTTCGCCGTGCTGCTGCCGGTCAAGTCCGTAGGCGTGCAGGGGGACCGCCGGGCCTACGGCCGCACGATCGCCATCCGCTCCGTGGAATCGGTGGACGCCATGACCGCCTCCTTCTCCAAGATCCCCTACGACGTGCTGGAGCGCATATCCCTGCGCATCACCAACGAGATGAAGGCCAACGTGAACCGCGTGGTCTACGACGTCACGCACAAGCCCCCGGCCACCATCGAGTGGGAGTGATCACAGCAGCTCGTCAAGCTCCTTCCAGTCGTCGACGGTATGGTCCGGAACGATCGAATCGTCCGGCTGGAAGTAGCCGCTCTTCTTCAGAACCGCCTTCATGCCCACCGACTTGGCGCCCTTCACGTCCGCCTGCAAGGAGTTCCCGATGTACATCGATTCGTTCCTGTCGGCGCCCAGGTTGAACATGGCCATCTTGAACATGCGCGGGTTCGGCTTACGCAGGCCGATATCGCTGGAGAAGATCATATCGTCGAAGTAGGTTTCCAGGCGGAAGTGCTTCATGTCCCTCAGAGGGTATTCCGACGGCAGCCCCCAGGCCACGTCGGATATGAGGCCGATCGAGCATCCCCGGTCCCGCACCCGCTGCAGCATCTCCAAAGTTCCTGGTACCAGGCGGCGGTCCTCCTTTAGCGCCTCGTAGAACAGTTCCATCCCCTCCTGGATGAGGCCCTCGTCCACCCGGCACCCGGCGGAGCTGAATATCCTGTCCAGCACCCTTTCCAACGGTATCTCGAGCATGTCCTGTAGCTTGAGGTCCCGGTTGCCCTCGAGCGTAGCGAGCACGGACCGGCGGAACTCCGGCTCCTGCGTGCGCCCTCCGGTATCCGTGGCCAGGCTATAGAGCCTGCTGACGATCCTCTCCTCTGGCCCTGCCCAGTCGTGGTAGTAGTCGATCAGGGTGTGGCCCAGGTCGAATATCACGGCCTTCATGCTCATTCATAATGCAAAGGCCAGACATAATCGTTTCCCGGGGCGCTTCCGGGAGTCCGACCAATCGTTTTATACCGCAAATCGGTGATTCGGCCCCGATGAGGGTCTACGTGGTGGACAACGGGGGGCAGTGGACCCACCGCGAGTGGCGGGTGCTGAAGTATCTCAAGGTGGAGACCAGGATAATCCCCAACACCACCCCGTACGACCAGATAGGCGACGTGGACGCCCTGGTGCTTTCCGGGGGCGCCCCGGACGTGGCCTCGGAGGCCGGGCGCATGGGCAACAACGGCGAGTATCTGGACAAGGCCGATCTTCCCATCCTAGGCATTTGCGCCGGAATGCAGTTCATGGCCACTCATTTCGGGGGAAGCACCGGTCCTGCCGTCCGCGCCGAGTTCGGGCGCACCCGCCTCTATGTGGACGTGGAGGACCAGCTGTTCCAGGGCGTCCCGAAGGACTTCGACGTCTGGGAATCGCACAATGACGAGGTCAAGACCGTTCCGGACGGTTTCGAGGTGCTCGCCCACTCCGACACCTGCCTGGTGGAAGCGATGCGCTCCCTGCGCCGGCCATTGTACGCCGTCCAGTTCCATCCCGAGGTGGAGAACACCGATTTCGGGATGGACATCTTCCGCAACTTCTTGAAGGCGGTGGAGGAATGGAGCCGCTGAAGGAAGAGCTCAGAAAGGCGCTCTCGGACGCGCTGGACAAGCGGCGTCGGGACGACACACTGGAAACCGCGGTCGGCCGCGAAGTCCGTCGGGCGGGGCTACGGTACCAGGATTATCTGGATATCATGGAGGCCGCGAGGGTACTCGCCAGAAAGGATAAGCTGGATCCCTGGAAGGCGGCCCAGGCCCTAATGGACCAGCAGTAATATCATTATCATCAGGACCACCAAGGCCAGCACCAATGCAATGATGGTGGTCCGCCGGTCGCTGCCCAGCACTATCGGTATCGGGCCTATCATGATCACCCCGCCCACGGACGTTCTTCCCGACGGTTCCGAACCCTCTCGCCTAAACCCGGTCCAGAAGGAAAAAACGATCACCATCAGAGACGCGAGGGCCAGGAGCAACGCCGCCGCTCCATGGGCACCGTCGGCCTTCAATACTGGAAATATCAGGAAGAGGTAGAGCTCGATCTCCCCTCTCTCCCAGGCCATCCATCCCAAGGCAGCGGAGGACAGCAGGAGCGCCAGGGCCAATGCCCAAATACATTCCTTTCTCACAGATCCTCATCGTTCCACACCATTTTTTACTTACCCGTGCGTTGAGCACATCGTGCTCGATCCCAGGCCCCGGATGGTGGTCGGTCGCTGCATCGAGTTCGAGGCGTGCCGCTACAATCGAGCAATGATCAAGAGCGAGCTAGTCCTGCGTCTGATGCCCTACGTGGAGTTCTTCCCGGTGTGCATGGAGGCGGAACATGAGGATGGGCGGCCCTCGCGACCCGGTGAGCATAGTGCGCGTCGAGGGCCGTCTTGTTCAGCCCCGCACCGGAAGGGACCTGACGGAGACGGCTTTGCGCTTCACCAGGAAGCACCTGGCGAACCTCCGGGACGTGGACGGCTTCCTGCTCAAGGATCGCTCTCCCTCCTGCGGAACAAAGGACGTTCGGGTGTATCCGCCAGGCGAGGGAAAGGCGATGCTCATCGGAAGATCGTCCGGAATATTCGCCCGGGAGGTTTTGGCCGCCCATTCCCGGTTGGCGGTGGAGGACGAGGCCCGTTTGCCCAACGGACGCATGGCGGACCGCTTCCTCACCCGCATCTTCACCTCGGCCCGCTTCCGGGGGTGCCTGGAGAAGGGAACGCCCAAAGCGTTCAATGGACTTCCACGCCATGCACGAGCTGTTGCCCATGGGCCACGATCAGGCGGCCATGCGGTGGCTGGGTCGCATAACGGCCTCCAAGGCTCCGATCGAGGAACGCATGCAAGAGTACTCGGCCGAACTGCGCCCTGAGCCTTCCCCGAACTGCCGGTCCTGGAACAGCGCGACGATGCACGCCATGGGACACTTCTCTGAGAACCTTGACGCCAAGGGGAGGCATCACTTCCTGCGCTCCCTGAAGTGGTGCACCGAAGGAAAGGTCCCGCAGAGCGCGCCGCTGCTGATGGGCCGCTCCTGGGCCCTGAGGGGGGATACCTTCTGCAGCAGGTCCTGTTCGAACCTTACCCCGAGGAGTTCAGGGGGCTTCTCGGAACGGAGGCCTGCATCGGGCGGAACCTTTGGGAAGACACCCGATAAGCTATTAATCACCAAGCGGCGATTCCTGTTCCCTGCATGACCAATTTTAACGCGGTGCTCAAGGAGATATTGGAATCGAGGGGATTCCTGGTCGACCAGGCCGGGCCATTCGTTCGCGGGCGCCGGGAGAACATCGAACTTCATTTCTTTCCTTATTCCAGGCACTCCCCGGCGGCCATGGAGGAGCTGACCAGGACCGCGCCCTCTATCAAGGGCAAGGTGGTCCTGGCCGCTCTCGTACCCTTGGCGGAATCGACTTTGGCCGCCTTG
>DUJZ01000024.1 GCA_013329565.1 Methanomassiliicoccales archaeon | reverse complement strand
GCCGGCAAGACCACCACCATCAAGATGCTGACCACGCTTCTCATACCAACGTCGGGCAGCGCCACCGTGCTCGGCCTGGACGTGTTGAAAGATTCCGTAAAACTGAGGCCGCGCATCAATCTTGTCTCGGGCGGGGAGCGCGGACTCTATTTCCGGCTCACCGGAAGGCAGAACCTGGAGTTCTTCTCCGATATGTACCGGGTCCCGCGGGAGGCCAAGAAGAAAAAGATAGAGGACCTGCTGGAGCAGGTCGGTCTTACCGAGGCGGCCGACATCAGGGTGGAGGAATATTCGAGGGGAATGAAGCAGCGCCTGCATTTGGCGCGGGGATTGGTCAACGACCCGGAGGTCCTTTTCCTGGACGAGCCAACGCTGGGGCTTGATCCGGAGATATCCCGGGAGACCCGGGCGCTGATCAGGCGTCTCTCGGAGAAGGGAATGACGATAATGCTCACCACCCACTACATGTTCGAGGCGGACGAGCTCTGCGACCGCCTGGCCATCATTTCCGACGGACGGATCAAGGCCATGGGCTCGCCATACTCCATGAAGGAGTCGGTGCGCAACGATTCGATAATTGAGATCGAGGCCCGGGAACTGGGAGAGGCGCAGCGGAAGGAACTGGCCGACCTTCCCGGAGTTTCCGCCGTGTCCATCGAGTTCCTGGAGGGCAGGCAGCTCGCGCGGATCGTGGTGGACGACGCCCCTACGCTCATTCCCACCGTGGCGGCATTGCTGGAGAACAGCAAGGTCATCAGCATAAGGGTGGACCAGCCGACCCTCGAGGACGCCTACATAAAGATGGTGAGCACGAAATGATCGACCTGCGGGCCATGAAGGCCGCCCTGAAGCAGCAATCGATCCATTTCTTCGTCGACCCGCAGTGGATCATACCCAGCATCATCGCTCCTTTCATATTCACCACCGTCACGCTGTTCCTCTTCCGCCATGCCGGCGGGGACCTGTTGCTGTACGCCGTCCTGGGCGGCGGGGTCCTGGGCATGTGGGGGAACACCATACACAGCAGCAGCTGGTCCATTGGATATGACCGGATGAACGGCACTCTGGAGGCCATCATGGTCACTCCCGCTCCCCTTTCGTCCGTGGTCTTCGGCCGCTGCCTCTGGAACTCGTTCCTGGGGTTGCTGAACGCTCTGGCCGTGTTCCTGGTCGCCCAGTTCGCCTTCGGCATCGATGTCACCATACAGAATCCGCTGGGCTTCGTCATCGCGCTTACCGCAACGCTGCTTTCGCTGTCCGTCCTGGGAATGGTCTTCGGGGCGTTCTACGTCGTAACGCGGGCGTCGTCCGCCTTCTTCCAGATACTGGAGTTCCCGATCTACGTGCTGTCGGGCGCGGTGTTCCCGCTGATCATCCTTCCCGAATGGTCCCGGCCCCTCTCCTACGTCATCCCGGCCACCTGGGGCGCCGAGGCCTTGAAGATATCCGCCCTCTCCGGTTACGACTCGCTGGGCATCGGCTACTATGGCGCCCTGGGTCTGACCGCATTGACGACCGCGATCTTTCTTCTGTTATCCCTGTGGCTCTTCACCTACCTGGAAAGAAGGGCCAAGGTGAACGGAACGCTGGTGAGGTACTGACATGCTGAGGGATGCGCTGGGCGTCAAGGCTTCGGCCCTGGTGGCAATGCGTTCGCAGTTCGCGGTGGTCGGCCCCGGGCTCTGGCTGATCCAGATACTCTCCACGGCGCTCTTTCAGATGTGGTTCTTCGTGCTGGTCAGCGATTTCGCCGGAGACCCGGGAGCGACCCCTGCCTACGTGGCATTGGGGAACGCCGTTTCGGCGCTGACCTATTCCGCGGTGTACGGCGTCACCATGTCCGCCGGGTCCGAGAAGCACATCGGGACCATGGCCACCATCATGTCCACCCCGACGCGCATGTTCTACGTGTTCCTGGGAAAAGGAGCGTATCAATCGATCATCGGCCTCTTCACCGTCACGGTATCGCTGGCCTTCGCCTCGCTCTTCTTCGGGGTCGACCTTTCGGGTGCGAACTTGATCGCCCTGGCGGCGGTGCTGCTGGCCACCTGCTTCGCCATGGTCGGTTTCGGCATGGTCGTCGGCAGCGTGGGCGTGTACCTGCGCTCGTCCATGGTCCTCGGCTCGATGGTGCTCTACCTGGGGCTCCTGCTCTGCGGCGTCAACTTCCCGATATCCTACCTGCCGGGATGGCTGCAGCCCGCCTCGTACGTATTCCCGCTCACCTACGGAGTGCAGGCCGTCCGGGACGTGGCGGCCGGGGCCGGACTGGCCGACGTGTCGTTCCTGGTGATGTTGATGCTTGGTCTGGGCGTCCTGTTCTTCGTGATGGCCTACGCCCTGTTCAACTACTTCGAAGAACTGGCGCTGAAGCGTGGCTCCCTGGACATGTTCTAGAGCAGCCCGAGCACGACGAGGGCGATGCTGGCGACGGTGAATGGAAGGAAGGTCGGACCGGTCTTCCGTTGCAGCAGGACCTGCGCGTTCTGACGCAATCCGTTCTTGGTCAATAGCGCCTGGGCCGTACGTACCAGAAGGAACGTGCCCAGCACGGCCATGGCCAGCGAGAGGTCGGCGTTCCCGACGAAATGCAGGTACCAGAACAGAAAGATGCCGGCCATCGACAGCGCGATGGACGCCCAGGCCCAGAGAGGACGACCTCTCTCCCGTCCGGCGTCAGCGAACATCCTGGCCCACCTCCGCGGGAATACCCTCATGGTCAGAAGGAGGAGGGCGGCGAAGGCGCCGAGGAACACGCTGAGGGCGGCCAGTGGGTCCATGGTCAATTCGCTCCGCAAGAAATTACTTCATATCCCGCACCGGGTCATCATCGCGCGCCTTTTCGACGTCGCCAACCAAGATCCAGTCGTCCATGGTGTGGAAGTCGCGGCGGGTGAAGCGGAAACGAGGGACCTCCTGGAATCCGTCCACCGTCACCAGCACCAAGTATCGTTTTCCGGTCATCCTCAGGAACTGCGCCTCGGACAGCCAGAGAGGGCGGCGGAATCTTTCCAGCAAACCCACGCTCTCATCGTGGGTGAGCTTGGGCGAGTCGTAGACCACGGTCACCCTCCCCCGGCCGTAGATGATCTGCTTGCCATCGTTCTCCGTGAAATACAGCATGTCACCTGTTTTCACCTTACCATAGGGCGAGCGACGGCCGTTGTAGGCCCGGCCGACCATGGTCTTCTTACCATGGCGCATCGCTTCCAAAGCGCCGGCGGACTTGTCCAGGTAGACGATGTGGTCCATCTTGAACCATGATGGCGACCAAAGGATAAAACAGATTACCCCCGTGATCCAAGGTCCGGAGCGCATGACCGTCATCGTCCGAGGTTCGGCGCCATCACTGGCGTGAACGACGTAGCACATCACCTTTTGGGTGGGGCCGTCCCTGCGGGCAAGGACGCTGGGCATGGAGATGCGGCCATAAGCGTTGATCCGCCGGATACGACCTTCGCCGTCCTTCTGAGGCCCCGGGAACCGGTAGGCGTTGCCCATGGCCAGGACCTCCTCCGCGGAGCATCCCGGTTCGCGGCCCAGTGCCGCGTTCACGCGGTAAAGTTCCTCTCCGGAACGGTGACCAGCACCGGATGTGGACAGCACTCCATGGCCCCGGCCGCCGGCCCCGTGGGGTCCAGGAGATCGTCCCTCAGCATGTCGGCCTTCTCCCCCAGAAGCATGACCAGGGCGGGACTGGAAGAGGAGGGGATATTACCATTCCTGAGACCGTTGGAACGCATCACTGAACGCATGACACATGCGCTCGTGTTAATAACCTCTTCAGGCAATCACAAATTCTAACCGTTGCGATGCTATAGGGGAGAGCATGTGCCTGGTCCCCGACCACGAGATCGAATCGCGAATGAAGGACGGCTCGCTGGTGATCACCGATTACGATCCCGAGGGTTTGACGCCGAACGGCTACGACCTTCGGGTGGCCGAGGCGCGGCTGGAAGGAGGAGATAGCGTTTCTTCCGGGGTCTTCATCATCCCTCCCGGCAAGCTTTTCTTCGTTTCCACCGTGGAGAGGGTGGAGCTGCCGGACGACCTTGCCGCGCAGCTGTGGACCAGGACGTCCTGGTTGCGCAAAGGTTTGCTCATGGGGCTGGGAAAGATAGACGCCGGCTTCCATGGCACGCTGACGTTCAGCGGATTCAACGCCTCATCCGTCCCGGTGGAACTGCCCATCGGAAGCCGCATGGTGCAGATGGTCCTGGAGCACATGCGTTCCCCCGTCGAGCGCACGTACGCCAAGCGCAGCGGGAACTACCAGGGGCAGAAAGGAATAACGCTAAAGCCAGCCGACAAGAAGTAGGTCGGCCGAGTATACGGATGACGAGGGCGAGTACGTCTTCAGCTCCTCGCTCCTGAGCACCTCGAGCTGCACGCCCATCCCCAACGCCTTCCGCTTGAGGTCCTCAAGCACCTGTTGGAAATCGTTCCGGTCGCATATGTGGTAGAGGTGCATCACCCCTCCCAGCTTCAATCGGGTGAGGGCGTCGGCGAAGAAGTCGATGGCCGAGTGCGGCAGATTCATGATCACCCGGTCGGCGCACGGAAGATCGAAGACCCACTGCCGGGCGTCGCCTTCCAGCGGGACGACGCCTTTCACCTTGTTCAGCTCCACGTTATCCCGCATCAGCTGCACCGCCTCCGGGTTGAGGTCGATGGCGTATACGACCCCGGGACGGGAGAGCTTGGCGATCATTATGGCGAACGGTCCGACGCCGGAGAACATGTCGACCACCGTCTCGCCGTCCCTTACCAATGACGCTATCCTTCTCCGCTCGTTCGAAAGGCGGGGATTGAAGTACGCCCTGCGGGGATCGACCCTGAAGCGGAGACCATGCTCCGTGTGCACCGTCCCGCTCACGTCCTCCCCGGCCATGACCTCCAGGTCCAGCACCCGGAACTCACCGACCACCCCGTGGTCCAGGAACACCGAGCGCAGTCGCGGGAACGCTGACATGAGGGCGTCACCGACCTGCTTGGCGTAAGGAAGAAGCTCGTCCGGCAATCTTATCACCGCGATATCGCCGAGGGTGTCGAAGGCCGTGGGCAGCAACGGCCGAAGTTCGTCGGGCACCTTGGCCAACGCCTTGTAGTCGCGTTCCTCGCGCTCTCGTTCCTTGAACTCCCGCTCCTCCGTCGGAACGCCCTCCGGAGCGGCCAGCACCGGCAGGTAGAGCAGGTCCTGGTCCCTGTCGACGTACAGCGACCTGTCCAGCAGCCCGTCCTCTAAAAGCTTTTTACGGACGGACTCTCCTTCCCCCTTTCGGACCCTGACGCAAAGGGAACGCACGGTGTTGCCATGGGAGAATTGATATTTGTTGGTTTAGGGCTGGGAGGGGTGGATGACCTGAGCGCCAGGACCGTCCGCTCGCTGAAGGAGTGCGACCAGGTGTTCGGGGAGTTCTATACGTCCAAGCTCATCGACTCCACGCCAGACGATCTGGAGAAGGTCATCGGCAAGAGCATCGTTCGCCTCAGGCGTCGTGAGGTCGAGGAGGAGGAGACGGTGATCGAGGCGGCCAAGAAGGGAAAGGTCGCCTTCGTCACCGCCGGGGACACCATGGCCGCGACTACGCACGTGGACCTGAAGATACGGGCGATGGAGGAGGGCGTCCGAACCACCGTTCTTTACGGCGTCTCCATATTCACCGCCTGCGCTTCCGCGCTCGGATTGCAGCCGTACAAGTTCGGCCGCGCCGTAACGATACCGTTCCCCGAGCCCGGCTATACACCTTTGTCACCGTTCGAGAACATCTACGAGAACTGGTCCCGGGGACTGCACACCTTGGTGCTGTTGGACATACGCGAGGAGGAAGGCCGCTACATGACCGCCAATCAGGCGGTTCGGTGGCTGATCGACGCGGAGAAGGCCAAGGGCCTGGGGATGATCACCGGGAGCACCGTGATCTGCGCTGCGGCCCGCATCGGCTCCCGCACGGAGAGGGTTTCGGCCGGATACCCGTCGAAGATGTTGGACGAGGATATGGGGCCGCCGCTGCACACCGTCGTGGTTCCGGGAAAACTGCACTTCGTGGAGGCGTACGCACTGGTCAAGTTCGCTGGGGCTCCCGAGGAGATCGCGGACGATCAGAACTTGTAGCCCAGCAGAAGAGAGACCTTCACCCGGCGGCCGAGCGACTGGTCCACGCGCGAGGCGACCAGAAGCTTTCTTACCTTCAGCCTACCGGACATCTCCTTTATGCAGTCGTCAAGACCGGTCCGGTCCTCCTTTTCCAGGCTCACCAGCATCAGTGCGGTGTCCGGCTGGAACTCTGCCGAAGGAAACCAGGGAGAGGTCAGGGCGTCCTCCACGGCCAACCGCTCCTTCTCCAACCCCATGCCGTAACCGATCCCGGCTCGCAGTTCCCGTCGCCCAAGGTTCTCCTTCAGCAGCGGTATCGCTTCCGCGGTAAGGCATTGGCAGAGGTCGGTCGGAAGCGATAGCATGATCTGGTCCATGACCCCGAAGGCCTTTCCCAACGGAAGGTTGGGAGCCAGCTTGATGAGGGGATCGTTGGCGTATACCGCCACCATGTGCGATGCCGCCTTCAGACGGGCCAGTCCCTCCTTGGCCATGGCCCGGCGGTTGGAGCCCTCGACGGAAAATGGAAGACAGACGCTGGTGAAGGTCATGGTTGAATAGTGAGCGAGCTCGGTTATCAGAGGGGCGATGAAGCTGCCGGTCTCACCGCCGAGCCCGCTGAACTGGAAGAGCACGTCCGGCCTTCCCACCGCCTCCACGAGCCGATTCTTCCACGGAAGATCGGAAACGTGCAGGGCGGTAGCGGAGCTGGTGCGGGCGACGGTGACCTCTCCCTTCCGCAGGAGCACCTGCCGGTGCCCGGGTATTCCCGCGTCCCCTTCCAGGCAGACGGTGAGCTTGCTACCTGGCATTTGTGCGGCCATGTGCCTTCCCGCTCCGCCCACTCCTACGACCAGTACCTCTGGCCGGGGTTGTGAGGATTGGGCCGGAAGCTCGACGATATCTGGTCGCACAAGCTCATTAACACGCTCATTGGATATGGCATTTTCACCGCACCCGCAGAAATTTCTATACACCCTGGAGGACATGGGCGGCCATCATGACGGACATTGGCAGGATTTTCGGCAACAAGGTCATGGAGCTGCGCTTCCGCACGGGCGAGGCGGAGGACCTCCAGGTCGGGGAGATGCTGGTTGTCGAGGAGGGCGGCGTCAAGTTCCTGGTCCGGACCATGGACGTGCTGTTCGGCGCCGATTCGGATGATGACGACTACCTGGAATGGCAGGCCGGGGTGGCGTTGAAGGACGGCTTCGATTACGAGCGGATCAAGGGCGACCTGTACAAGGTGGGCGTCTGTTCGCCACTGGGCTGTCTCCGGGATGGCGTTTATCGAAAGGCCAAGTCCATCCCAAGGCACTTCTCCCGTGTCCGCCGGGCGGACCAGGACGATTACGATTTCCTGCAACCGATGATGGGCGATGTGGAGGTCGGACGCCTTCGTTCCGGCGATCGCGTCCTGGACTTCCGCGTCGGGATCGACTCGCGCGGGTTCCCGCATCACGTGGGAATATTCGCCACCACCGGAATGGGCAAGAGCAACCTGATGAAATCGCTGGCGCTGTCGTGCATGGAGTCCCGGCGCTGCGGCTTTCTCATCCTTGACCCGCACGGAGAGTACTTCGACGGCGGGGAGCGCGGTAAGAAGGGATTGTCGCATTCCAAGCTCGCCGCGGAAGCCTTGGATGTGTACTCGTCACGCAAATTGGACGGGGCGTACAGCTCCATACATATCTCCAGCTCGGAGATCGATATCCCGGACCTGGCGAACCTCTACGAGTTCTCGGGGCCGCAATTGGAATGCCTTCAGGCCTCGCAGTGGAAGTACGGGGAGAGATGGCTGGACGAGCTTCGCGACAAGAGCGTGGCCACCATCGTCACCGATCTGAACGGACGCTTCCACGAGGGCAGCGTGAACGTCATAAAGCGCCGCCTGGATTCCATATTCCAGTTCGATCTGGTCACCACCGACCGCAACCTGAGCATGACCAGGGCGGTGATAAGCGCCCTGCAGTCCGGGAAGACCATATTGGTGGACACCTCAAACATGTTCGAGGCCGAGGAGCTGCTCGTCTCCACCGTTCTGACCCGCGCCATATTCGAGCATTACAAGGCACTGTATTCGGATAAGTCGAAGTTCGAGAGGGCGCCGCCGGTGCTTATCGCCATGGAGGAGGCTCAGCGCGTCCTGTCGCAAGCCAAAGGCACCGTCTTCGCCCAGATAGCCCGTGAGGGCCGCAAGTTCAAGGTCGGTTTCTGCGCCGTGTCGCAACAGCCGAAGCTGATCAACGAAGAGATCATCTCGCAGTTCAACACCCTGTTCATCCTGGGACTGGCGGACAAGCGGGACAGAGATATCCTGAGGAACTCGGCCAAGCAGGACATCTCGATGCTGGACAACGAGATACAGATGCTGATGCCCGGCGAGGCCCTCATCGCCTCCCCGTTCACTCCCTTCGCCATCCCTTGCAAGGTGCACCTGTACGAGGATTACGTGGAGGAGTCGAACGCCAAAGCGGGCGAAAGAAAAAATATCGTCAAGAAGGATGTGGGTCAGACGTTCTTCTGAGGCGCACTGATGGTATCGGAGACCGCGTTCCTGCTGGAGATGGCCATAATCATGGTCACCGCTGGAGTGACCTCCGTCGTTTTCTCTAAACTTCGTCTGCCAGTGGTTATCGGGTACCTTGCCGCCGGGATGATCCTGGGCCCTAACCTCTTCGAACCTTCCTTCGTCTCCGACCTGGACACCATCAACGCCCTGGCCAACGCCGGCATAGTCCTGCTGATGTTCACCCTGGGGCTGGAGTTCAATTTTCGCCGCCTGAAGAAGGTCGGCCTCTTCGCCGCCCTGGCCGGGAGCGTGGAGATCGTTCTGATGATCACCCTGGGCTACGGCCTCGGTATGGCGTTAGGATGGTCAACCATCCAGTCGATATTCCTTGGCGCGGTCATGAGCATCAGCTCCACCGCGGTGATCATACGGGTGCTCACTGACGCGGGGATGATGAAAGAGGAGTTCGCCGAGGCCATCGTCGGGATATTGATCGTAGAGGACATCGCCGCGGTCATCATTCTGACGCTGGCATCGCCGTTGGCCGCCGGGAACGGGGTCACCCTTACCAGCATCGTCCTTCAGGTCGCCTATATCGGGGCGTTCATGCTCATACTCCTGGTCCTGGGCCTGGCCGTGCTCCCGAGGCTCATGGACCGCCTGTACTCCACCGCCTCCCCGGAAACGTTATTGATCGTCTCCCTGGGGCTGTGCTTCGGCATGGCCATCGTGGCCAATTTCTTCGGGCTGTCGGTCGCGATCGGCGCGTTCCTGGTGGGCATCATCATCTCCCAGTCCAATGCCCAGGAGAAGGTCGTCGAACGGATCACGCCGATCAAGGAGATGTTCATGGCCCTGTTCTTCATCTCCATCGGGCTGCTGATAGATCCATGGATGATCATGGACAATATCATCGTGGCCTTGGCCATCGCCGCGGTGTTCATCGCCGGCAAGATATTCAGCGTGACCATAGGAACCTTCCTGAGCAACAAGGACGCGCGCACCTCGGCCATGACCGGGCTGGGCATGGTGGCCATGGGGGAGTTCTCCTTCGTCATTGCCAAAACCGCCTTCGACCTTGGCGCTGTCGACCAGCTGTTCTACTCCTCGGTGATCGGGGCGGCGTTGATCACCATGCTGTACCTGCCCGCCTCGTTCCGTAGGGCGCCGTCGACCGTCACCGCTCTGGGATATGCCCTTCCGGCCTCGGTGCGCGAATCATTGCACCGGGTGGACCACCTGCGAACGGACATGGGCGTGTGGATGAACGCTCACGCCGACCGCCGGCGGGAGGTGCAGCGGCAGACATTCTGGATATTCATCGACATCGTCATCATCTTCCTGCTGCAGGTGCTGGCCGTGGCCTTCTACGAAATAGTCGGCCTCTTTGGAGTGGACCCCGACGGCGTCAGGGCGATAACCTACATGGCGGCTACGGCCGTCTTCGTCGGACTGATGCTCCCCCCGCTCATCAACATCCTGAGCCGGGTCAGGGTGGTCGGCCTGATGCTTATCCGGGGGGTCATGGAAGCAGGACATTTCGAGGCCGGCGCGGAAAGAAGGCTGTTCAGGGTCTTCGTGAACCTGATAATCTCCATAATCGGCATCGTGCTGTTCTTCCTGTTCATACCGATCGCCCCGCAGGTGGAGGGGTTCCCCGTCCTGCTCGTCTTCGGCGGGGCGGTCGGCCTGGTGATCGCCTACCTGCTCTGGGACGCCAACAAGAACGCCTACGACCGCATGTGCCACATCATTACCGACCGGCTGCACGAGGAGTGAGCATTTTCACCTCGCCCAATCAAATGTTTAATTAAGACCGGCCCTCTAATCTCTGCCGGATGAGGATCGCCCATATCGCCGACAGTCACGTCGGCTTCTCCGCCTACCGCCGCTCGGACCCCGAAACGGGTATGAACCAGCGGGAGGTCGACATATACCAGGCGTTCGAGCGCCTGGTCGATTCGCTCATCTCAGAACGTCCGGACGTCGTGCTGCACTCGGGCGACCTCTTCGATTCCGTGCGCCCTTCCAATAGGGCTTTGTCAGTGGTCTTGGAGCAGCTTCTGCGATTGTCCGAAGCGAGCATTCCCGTAGTCCTGATCGCCGGCAATCATTCCACCCCCCGCCTCAAGGAGACGGGAAGCGTTTTCCGGCTTTTCGAGCACATCGAAGGGGTCACCGCGTTCTACACGCCGGGCATGCACCGCCTGGAGATCGGCGATCTGACGATAACCGGCTTCCCCCATCAGGAAAAGGGATCCATGGTCGAGGCGCTCCTTAACTGGAAGCGCGGTCGCAGCCGTTACGAGGTCGGGATGCTACACGCCGGGATCCAGGGTTTGACGCGCTACAGCATGGGCGAGGCGAACGAGCTCAACCTGCCCTCCTCGCTGCTGAACCTGGAGGCGGACTACATAGCCCTGGGGCATTTCCACGATAAGGAACAGATCACCCAGAACGCCTGGTACAGCGGTTCCCTGGAACGCCTGTCGTTCGCCGAGGCCGGCCAGGAAAAAGGATACATGCTCGTCGACCTGGAGCGCGACAGAAAGGATTTTGTCAAACTACGGTCCCGGCCCATGTACTCCCTGGGGCCATTCAAGGCCAAGGGGAAGGGGGCCGGCGCATTGCAGGAAGAGCTGGCCTCCGCTCTCGGTTCGATCGAGATGGAGGGAAGCATCGTCCGCCTGGTGGTGGAGGAGGTCCCCGCCGCCCTTTACCGGAGCCTGGACCTCAATGGCCTGAGAGCCATGGGGGAGAAGGCCGTCCACCTGGAGCTGAAGACCGAGGTGGTGCAGGGAACGGACGCCGTGCAGTGGCGGTCTACCTCCTTCGGTTCCTTGGACCAGGAGTTCCAATCGTATCTTTCACAGGTGCCGGTGGAGAGCGTCGACAAGGACGTTCTGCGCCGCCGAGGCCTGGAGTACCTGAGAAGGGAGGACGGGGAATGAGGCTGCGCTACATGGAGCTGCGCAATTACCGCAAGTTCCGCGAGGCCCGCATAGAGTTCCCTGACGGCGTGGTAGCCATTGTTGGCAACAACGGGACAGGCAAGACCACCATCCTGGAGGCCGTGACCTGGGCGCTGTTCGGCAACGCCTCGTCCGTGGTGAGGGACAACAAGGAGGGCGTGGTCAGCTTCGGCGCGTCCCCGGGGGACGAGTGCTCGGTGGTGCTGGAGTTCGACCTCGGCGAGGATTCCTACCGCCTGGCTCGGAACATGAAGGTGAAGAGCCTCAAGACGGACGCCTCCCTGGAAGTCAACGGCAAGCTGCTGGCTACCGGGGATACCGAGGTCACCAACGCCATCGTCGACAGGCTGGGAATGGACCATCAGGCCTTCTTCGTGTCCGTGTTCACCAAGCAGAAGGACCTCAACGCCCTGGCCAACCTCAGGCCGGCCGAACGGAAGGCGCTGGTGCTGAGGATGCTCCGCGTGGATTCCCTGGACAGGGTGATCAAGGCCATCGACGCGGACGCCAACAACGCGAAGAAGGAGGCCGAGGGGGTCTCGGTCTCGCTGCGCGACGCCAACGGGAACGACAAGATCGGATCGCTGAAGGAGGAGGAGCGCGCCGCCGCCGATTCCCTGAAGAGGATCGTGGACGGAAGCTCGAAGCTTCTTGCCGACAAGAAGGCGGCGGCCGAGAAGAGCCGGATGACCAGGGGACTTTGGGAGGCCGAGGAGGAGCGCTACCGCCAGGACGTGGCGCTGGAGAGAAGGCAGACCGGCGCCCGGGCCGGACTGCAGGCCATGCACGAGTCCCTCGGCAAACTGGAGAAGGAGGTCGGGGAGCTTCAAGCCCTTCGCGGTTCCCTTCCCGATCTGGAGGCCAAGGAGAAGGAGTACCAGAACGCCAGGTCCGCCGCGGAGAGGCACGCCGCCCTGCGCGAGGCCTTCCTCAAGCGTCAGAGGCTAGAGGAGGAGCTCGCCGCGAAGAAGGCCGAGCTCGAATCCCTGCGGGCGGAGGCGGAGCAGGCGGCCAAGGAGATGTCCGGCCTGCCGGACATCGAGGCCAGTCTGGCCACGGTCGAAGCGACCTTGAACGAGACCAGGGAGCTGATGTCCTCGATATCCGCCCAGGCCGGGGTGGCCGAGGCCGAGGCGGGAAGGCTGCGCGCTGAGATCGCAAGATCGAAGCAGAAGGCCGACGAGATCATCAAGCTCGGCGAGGACAGCAACTGCCCGACGTGCCAGAGGCGCATGGGGGAGCAATTCACCGACCTGCTGCGCCGGTACCAGGAAGAACAGAAGGCGTTCGAGGAGGGAGCGGTCCTTCAGGACGAGGTCCGGAAAGGGCTGATGGAGCAACGTTCTCGAAGCGAACAGCGCCGGGATGCCCTGGAAGCGAGAAGGTCCAAGCTCCTCTCGCAGTCCCGTTTGAAGGCTTCCCTGGAAGAAAGGTTGCGCAGGTCCCAGCAGTCCCTGTCCCGGACGCAGGAGAGGGCGGACGCCCTGCAGAAGGACCTGGATTCCCTGGGACCGGTGGAGTACGACTCCAAAGCGCACGATGCCGCCAAGCGCAGAGCGGCCGAACTGGAGCCTTCGCATCTCGCCCTGAACCGGGCCATGACGAAGATGGAACGCCTTCCCCTGGCCCTGGAGGAGAAGGACAAGATGGCCATCGCTGTAGCCAGCGAGGAGGAGGCGCTCCGGACCGCCTCGCAGGAACGGAGGGCGCTAGGTTTCGACATGAAGGCGCTGCTGACCCTGAAGAAGGAACACGAGGAGGCGCGGCAGAACGAGGAACGCCTGGCCCAGGAGATCATAAGAGCAGAGGGGGAGCAGCGCCGCCTGGCGTCCGAGATCGACTCGCTGCGGAAGCGGGCCGCGGACCTGGAGATGCTGCGCTCCAGGCAGGCCTACCTCAAGACGGAGCTGGAGACCCTGAGCCGCCTGAGCCAGGTGATGAAGGGGTTCAAGGAGAACGTCATCTCTCGTATCGTCCCCACGCTCTCGGACGTCTCGTCCGATCTTCTGTCGCAGCTCACCGAGGGCAGGTACGGCGGCATGCGACTGGACGACAACTACCAGATGTGGCTGTACGACCAGGGGGAGGAGTTCCGCCTGGAGCGGTTCTCCGGCGGAGAGGTGGACCTTGCCAACCTCTGCCTCCGCCTGGCGATATCGCGCATGATCATGGAACGCTCCGGCAACCAGATGAACTTCCTGGTGCTCGACGAGATATTCGGCTCGCAGGACCAGTCGCGCAAGCGCAGCATACTGGAGACGCTCGGGCAACTGCAGAAGCAGTTCCGGCAGATCCTGCTCATAACGCACATAGACGACGTCAAGGACAACGTCAGCGCCGTCCTCAGGGTACAAGAAAAAGAGGATGGGTCCAGCACGGCGGTGCTGGAGGATTAGGTTTTACTTCTGGTCGACGATCTGGATGAGGTGCCAGCCGAATTGCGTTTTCACGGGCCCTACCACCTCGCCCTTGGCGTGGTTGAAGGCGGCGTCCTCGAACTCCTTCACCATCATGTTCTTCCCGAACCAGCCGAGGTCCCCGCCCTTCCTGCCGGAGGGGCACGTGGAGTACTGCTTGGCCAGATCGGCGAAGCTGCTGCCGTTCTTGATCATCTGCAGGAGTTCCTTGGCCTTGTCCTCCTTGGCCACCAGGATGTGAGCTGCCCTTACTTCTTTGACCATGCCTCGCGCATCGCCGGGAACCCTATTAATCTATCTGTCGCCACTAGCGGAAGACCGCCTCGAGGTCCACGTTGTCGGCGATGGCCTTCTCGACGAGCCTTACCTTTTCGGCGTCCTGCGGCTCGATGCGGGCGATGAGGTGCTCCACCATCTCCGAGGTCGCGAGGGTATCGTACCTGGTCACCAGGATCGGTATCCCTTTCTCGTACGCTTTCGACACCACCTGGTTCGCCGGGTACATGCCGCCGGTGAGTATGAGGCATGACGTATCGGTGGAGAGCGCCGCCAGCTGAATGTCCGAACGGTCGCCGCCGGTGATGATGGCCTTGCGCCGGTGCCGGCGCATGTACTTCAGCGCGGTCTCCATGGTCATGGCCCCGATGAACACGCCTTCCACCACGCGGTCCAGGTCCCCCTGCCCGACCACCACGTCGGCGGAGATGGCCTCCACCACCTCCTTGACCGTGAAGTAGGTCATCTCGGGGATGTGGGGGATGCACCCGAGCACCTTGATGCCCTTGGCCTCCAGGAAGTTCGCCACTGACAGGTCGTCGGTCTTGTTGAGGATCACCCCCTTCAGGTTGATCTTGTAATTACCGATGAGCTTGCACAGCATGGCGATCTTGTCCAGGGCCGCCGGTTCCGGGGTGGATATCAGCACCAGGTCGGAACCGGTCGCCTCGGTTATGGCCAGCCCGGAGACGTCGTTCAGGTACCCGGTGGTCACCTCCCTGGTCCCCTCTATGAGCATCATCTCGCAATCGCAGGAGGCCATCTTGTAGGCCTTCCAGATGTCGTCCATGCGCACCGGTCGGAATATGTCGTAGGTGAAGGGGCAGAGCACCTCCTCCGGTTTATCCAGATCTAGCACCTGGCGCATGAGGTAGGCGTCCTGGTCGATGACCCTGTCCCCCTCGCGCATGAGTCGTTCCTTGAATGGCTTGAAGAAGCCCGCCTGACCCTCGAAGTTCCTGGCCAGCCCGAGGGTCACCATGGACTTGCCGGACTTCTCCACCACCGAACCCAGATATATGGATCTCATTTCTTTTCCTCCTTGATCGTGACCAACGCGTCCACCGCCGTGACTCCCGTTCCCTCATCTCCCACCATGACCGGGTTCATCTCCAGCTCCTCCAGCTCGGGGAAGTCCATGGCCATCTGCGATATCTTGAGGATGACCTCCACCAGCGCCGGGATGTCCCCCGGGCGCCTGCCGCGGGCCCCGGTGAGCGTCGGATAGGCCTTGATGGACCGGACCATCCGTTCGACCTCGTCCCGGTCCAAGGGAGCTATTCCCTGGGTGACGTCCTTCAGGAACTCCACGAATATGCCTCCCAGGCCGAAGGTGATGACCGGGCCGAACTGATCGTCCCGCACCATGCCCACGATGACCTCGCGCCCCTTCACCATCTTCTGGATGGAGACGCCGGTGATCCTCGCCCGGGGCAATTTCTCCCTCACCTTGCTGAGCATGACCTCGTAGGAACGGGTGAGCTCCTCGCTGGAATCGATGTTCAGCACCACCCCTCCCACGTCCGTCTTGTGCGCTATGTCGGGGGACTCCACCTTCATGACCACCGGGAAGCCGATCGATTCCGCCAGGTCGATGGCCCTCCTGAGGTCCCTGGCGATGCCCTCCCGCGGGATCCCTATCCCGTAGGCCTTGAGGATGCCCTTCCCCTCCGCCTCGCTCAGCTGCAGGCGACCTTCCGAACGCACGTGCCCGATTATCCCCTCGACCGAAGCGCGGTCCACCGGATACGGTGGTACCGGCCGCGGTTCCGGACGGCCCATGCTTTGCCGGTGCTCCACCATGGCCGCCAGCGCCCGGACGCCGCGATCCGGTGAGGGATAGTTGGGAATGCCGGCCGCCTTGAGCATCTCGATGGGGGCGGCCATCTCCTTGCCTCCAACGAAAGAGGTGACGATGGGCTTGGGGGACGAGCCGGCGAAGGCCGTCAGCGTGCCGGCCACGGACGATATGTCCACCAGGTCCGTGGGCGCCAAAAGCGCCACCACGCAGGCCACGTTGGGATCGTCCATCACCGTGCGGATGGCATGATCGTAGCGCTCTGAATCGGCGTCCCCCACCACGTCGATCGGATTGTAAAGGCTGGCCGCCGGGGGCAGCTTCTCCCTGAGCCTCTCGATCGTGGATGGTTCGAAGGTCGCCAACGGCAACCCGTTATCGGCGCAGGCGTCCGCGGCCATGACGCCGAGGCCGCCGGCATTGGTGACTATGGCCACGCCGTCGCCTTGCGGCAGGGGCATCGTGGAGAAGGCCTGAAGAAGATCGAACATCTCCTCTATGTTGCGCACCCGGACCACCCCGGCCTGCTTCATGGCCGCGTCGTAGACCTTATCGCTGCCGGACATGGCGCCGGTGTGCGAGGATGCGGCCTTCGCACCGCTGCTGGTCCTCCCGGCCTTCAGGGCGATGACCGGCTTCACCCTGGTGGTCAGCTCGGCCTGCCGCAGGAACTCGCGTCCGCGGTCGGTTCCCTCGATGTACATGCCGATGACCGTGGTCCTGGGATCTTTGCGGAGATACTCCAGCAGATGCCCCTCGTCAATGTCCAGCTTGTTGCCGACGCTGATGAACTTGGAGAATCCGATATTGATGTTCGCCGCCCAGTCCAGGATCACCACGCATATGGCGCCCGACTGCGAGGATATGGCTATGTTGCCTTCCCTCGGTCCCTCCTGGGCGAAGGTGGCGTTCATGTGATGATGCGTGTTCACCAGACCAAGGCAGTTCGGGCCCAGCACCCGCATGCCGTAGCGGTGCGCTATCTCGCCGAGCTGCTTCTCGAGCTTGGCGCCTTCCAGACCGACCTCCTTGAACCCGGCGCTGATGACCACGGCGGCCTTGACCCCTTTCTGCCCGCACTCCTCCATTACCTGGAGAACGAATTTAGCGGGAACGACGACAACGGCCATCTCCACCGGTCCGGGAACGTCGGTGATGCGGGGATAGCATTTCAACCCCATTATCTCCGGATAGCGGGGGTTGATGGGGTAGAGCGGTCCCTGGAAGCCTGATTCGATGATATTTCCAAGGATGATGTTCCCCACCTTGTTCTTCTCGGCAGAAGCGCCGATGACCGCCACGCTAGCCGGCTCGAAAAGCTCTCGCATCCGGGAGGATAATGGAGGGGTGCGGGACATATCCTTTGTGGTCGGCCCCGCAACATTGATATGCCTGATACGCGTGATAAGGGACGCCGCCAGTAAAAATGAGGGTGATCGTGATCCCTACAATAGTCTGGCGGTGCACAGTGCGCCGATAGGTCCCTGCAGGAACTGCGATGCGACATCGCGTCATGACTGGAGGACAACCCCGGGGCACGACAACGAACCCCCTGCCCGGGTCAGTGCGGGGAGCGCGGTCTGCCGCGGCCGTGAACCGATCTGTTAGGGCGGGGGGCACACACCGATCACATCAATGCCGACCTTTTTTATGGGATACCTGAGAACATCTGCGCGAGGAACATTATCACCACGATCGCGGATATGATCGTTATGGCCAGATAGGATGCCAGCTTCAACGATGAAACCTTTTGACCGCCGATCCTATCAATGACAGCCATCACAGTTGTCAATAACAACAGGAACACCAGCACGATCGGCGAGATCACCCAGAGGATGATGAACTATATGCTCGCGCTGCGTATGTCGAAATACCAGGCGAAAAACCCGAGGATGAAAACCCCTAACAATGGGATCAAGAACGCTCTGAAGAAGAACCGATGATCGATCTCCAATCCAACTCCCCCAAAAAAGTATGATTCGGGCGGTGAGATAATACTATCGGGCTCATGCGTTCGAACAATCGAAAAATGAACGGCCGGCAAGGAGGCTGAATCACCAGACCTGCCGGACCGCATCGATGAAAATGATGATGCTCACCTGAGATAAACGCTTCCCACGCTCTTGTTCTGCGCCCAATCCTCCTCGGTGTTGGGATTGCTCTTGACCATGATCATGTCCTCTATCCTGGTATCTGTCAGGTCCGCCAGGGAAAGCGCCACAGCTTCAGGGAACATGGGTACCTTCGGCGAGCCGAACTCCGTGGTCCCATGGCTCGACAGCACCAAGTGCTGCAGCTTCATGGAAAGCTCTGACGGGAACCCCTCTATGAATCGGCAGGCATCGTGCACCATCTCCGCCCCGATGACCAGATGCCCGATCAACCGCCCCTCGTCCGTAGAACCTATTATGCTGGTCACCTTGTAATCGCGCAGCTTGCCAATATCGTGGAATATGGCTCCGGTCAACAGCAGGTTCCGGTCAAGGTCTGGATATATCTGGCAATACGATTCACAGAGCTTGACCACCCGGAGGGTGTGCTCTAACAGCCCGCCAAGCCAGTTAGCATGATGCGTTATCGAGGCCGGACATTCGCAGAAGTTGCGCACGAACTCTTCATCCGCGAAGAAATATGATAGCGCCTCCTTCAGCCATGGGTCATCGATCTTGCGGATCACTGAGAACAGATGACCCTTCATCTGCTCTATGTCCATTGGTGTTGATGCCACGAAATCCCTGATGTCGAAATCGCCCTCGTCAAGAACCGTGATAGAATCCCCCGAAGTGGGATTGACATGCAGTTCCAGAGAACCGTTGTACTCGTTGACCCGGCCTTTGACCCTGAGCACGGAGCCCTTCGATATCCCATCCCAGATCTTCTGGATGGCTACGTTATCCTTATCCCCCCAGTACTTGAGCGATATGTCTCCACCTGGATCGGAAACCCACAGATGGAACGTGGTGCCGCCTTTGTACGGGCCTATTGACTTCTTTAGCCTCACCGCGAACAGGTCGTCCACCGTACCGCCGGCCTTCAGCTCGTTGATCTTGATGGTCTTGCGCATCTCCATCACCTGTACTTTGTCATTTATCCCTTAAAAGGGTTCTGTCCTGCTCACCGAAACTGAGGGTCGGCGACGATCCGCCGCAGCCACCTCTCCGCCTCCTCGTGGTGCGGGTGAATGCGTTCCCTCTCCCGGAACTCGCGATCGTGGTACGATCCGAAACGCAGACCGTTCTCCAGGTGTATCAGCTCGTGATAGAGCACGTAGCTGGGAACGAACGAAGGGATCTCCTTGCGGTCCAGCACTCTGCTGATAGCCACGACACGCATGATCACGCTGCAATAGCCCACCCGCTGCCGGTTGTCCCCCTTGGTCCAGGAGATGTAGGCGTGCGGCACTCTCTTCACCAGACCGAGATCGTGCAGGTCCTGCTCCAATGTTCGGAGGTCGTGCACCCGGCCCTGCTGAGCGTAGGCCAGGTTCCTGCTCCTTCTCAGGTACAGAGGTTGGTTCCTGAGTATGAACTCCGGGCTCAGGAAGTGCTGCTTCAATTTCTCCGAATATATCTCCTTCACGCCGCCCCGGCCCATGCGACCGAATATCCCCCGGGCCAGGTCGGTTATGAGGTCCTCGCCGGAATCTTTCATATAATCGGTGATGTGCAGCTCCGCGCTGGTCGAGCACCGCTTCCAGGTGGCCTTGAACTCCTTGAACCGCTCCCAGTTGGCGTTCACGTCGGTGAACCCGTGCTCGGCGCCCACCCGGGCGAAGCACCGCTGAAGTTCGCTTTCCTGGCCGCTCATGCGGCTGTTTCCCCAATAAGATATGTCCGTCACTTATTCACCAAAGGACCGAGCCGCCTGACCGCCATTTAACCGGTGATAGTAGATGCAGGCTACGCGTGTACTGGTATCTATTGACCGAATAAATAAGCCTAGCTCGGGACAATACTGGAAATTAGATAATTTGCAATAGATTTATCTAGTCTGGAGTCCCATTTTGTTCACCGAATGGGACAAGGTTGCTTTTCAAGGGATGACCGCGACAAGCATATCATCACCAGGGGCAACGTTGACGGCATCGTATCTGCCGCCATCTTCTTGAACAGATTCCCTTCGGCGAAGGTCACGTTCGTCACCTCGCCCACCGCCGGCGCGAAGGTCCTTTCGCTGGACACCTTCTCGGACCAGATATACCTCGTGGATATCGCCCCGGTGCCAGATCTCGTGGAGGCGGTTCGGGTCAAAAGGCCGTGCCAGTCGCTCACGCTGGTCGATCATCACCCTTCGTCCCTGGCCGTGGACTGCACCACCCTGGTCAAGGAGGGGGTCAGCGCTGCGAACGTACTGTTCCATCACCTTCTTCCCGAGGTGCGATTGCGCAAGCTGGTGGCCGTGGCGGACCTGGTGGAGTACATGCCCACGCCGCTACTTGACGAAGAGATGCTTCGCTACGGAAGGCAGCGGGTGGACCAGGAATCGATGGTCCTGGACTTCGCCTGGCGATTGATAATTGACGACGATCGCTTCCGCTATATCGCCGCAAAAGCGCTCGCTCAGGGAGTCTGGCCATCCCAGGTGGATTCTGTCAGGAGGCGATACATCCAGGTGGTCAACGAGAAGCGCTGGCCTCGAGCTCTGGCCAAGGTCGACAGCAGCATGAAGGTCCGGGGCCCCCTGGGCATCATGGACGAGATGGACCGTAGTCGGACGCTATATGGTTTCGGCACCCGCGCGCTGGTGGAGGTGGCGCACCGCCGGGGCTGCGGCTACGCGGTGATGATCAATCCCCGGGGGAAGTACTCCTCGGTCTCCGTAAGAGGGATCGCCCCGGAGAGCGTGGACCTTGGCCGCTTCGTCGAGGACTTCACCAGCGAGAACGGGGTGGACGGCGGCGGGCACCCCAAGGCCGCCGGGGCGCGGATACCGACCGGAAGCGGCGAGCTGTTCCTGGACCACCTCCTGGAAAGGGTCTCCTGATCACTTCAGCTGCGTCTTCTGCTTGGAGAAGTACAGCAGCATGACGATGCACACCTGTATCGCGATCACCGACAGGACTATCGCCAGCACCGGCAGGATGATGTTCGCCTCCTCTCCCACGGGAACGGTGATGGAGATGCTGTTGCTAGGCGCGCTCTCGGTGCCGTTGTCCCAGGCCGTCACATAGTAGAGATAATTCGCCCCCTCGCTGACATCCGCGTCGTGATAGGAAGTGAAGTTGGCAGAGACGCTTCCGATCAGGGTCACCTCGTCCACGGTACCGCGGTAGATGTAATACCTATCCGCCCCGGAAACTGGTTGCCAGTTCATATCGACGTAACCTACGCCAGCGGTGGCCTGCAGCCCGGAAGGGTTCTCCGTGGCCGAGATGGAGGGGGCGATGCAAAGTGCTGCAAGAACGAAGATCAGTGCCGTTGCGATGAAGGGGCGTACGGACATCATCTTTCCCGTCGGATGATGAGGGCGGAACGATTAAAAAGTTGCCATCACAGCTTCTTGCGCATGATCAGGTTGTTGCCGTTGCGGTACATGAGGTCGTAGCCGTGGTAGTAATAGAACTCCTTGGCCTTCTCGTTGGTGGATTGGACGCACAGCTCCACCTCGGCCTTGCCGTCCCTGCGTGCCCGTTCCTCGATCATGTCCAGCATCCGGGTCCCCAATCCCTTTCGATGAAAGTCTCTCCGGACCTGGAAGGAGGAGATGAAGATGTACTCGTCGATGTCCTCGACGCAGTAGTAGGCCTCGATGCCGTCATCGCCTTCCAGCACGGTGGTCTCCACCCTCTGGTCCAGGAGAAGGTCCATCAGCCTCTCGTCCTTCCACTCCTCGCCCCAGGAAGACAGGATGATGGCGGCCATGTTCTCCCGGCTCATCGCAACGAGTTCGGGGAGGTCGGACCTCTGCATACAGCGGCAGCGCATCGTTTGTGTATGGCGAACCTCTAGAAAAAGGATGGCGGAGATCCTCGCCATTCGTGAGCGAAGCGCCGGTTGAACTGGAGCTTGGCCATGCGCCTTGATATCATGTTCCAGCGCGAGGCTTCTATACGATTGTTTATATAGGTGATGTTGTTTTGAAACCCTTAGGAGAAAGGTATACATGGTCACTGTTACCGAGGAAGCTAGCAAGTATATCGTGGACCTGATCGCCAAGAACGAAAAGTCCGGTTTCGGCATCAGGATCTACCTGGCCGGAATGGGATGCTCTGGCGCCCAGTTCGGCATGTCATTCCAGAAGGACGCCAAGGACGGGGACATCGAGCAGAAGCTGGACGGATTCTCCGTTTACTACGATGAGGAGACCAAGGAGGTCCTGGACGCCTGCACCGTGGACTTCGTGGAGACCCCCTACGGATCCGGCCTGGTCGTCAACAACCCCAACGCCTCCGACAGTTGCGGGTCCTGCGGCGGCGGCTGCCACTAAATCCCTTCACCAATCCCTTTTCTTTTATTATTCCGATAGCCATAACCCATCGTGTATTTTGAGCACCCCCTGATCAAGCGGCAGTGCGTGCAGCGGCGCGACTACCAGGTGGACCTGGCCATGCGCGCGTCCCGCTCCAGCACGCTCCTGGTGCTCCCCACCGGCCTGGGAAAGACGGTCGTGGCGGCGATGGTCATCGCCCACGTGCTGCAGTCCAAGGGAGGCAAGGTTCTCTTTCTTGCGCCGACGAGACCTTTGGTCGAGCAGCACTATCGAACGATGCAGAACATGATCGAGGGGAAGCGCATCGCCATGATGACCGGCGAGGTCGATCCGTTGGAAAGGGAGCTGGCCTTCCTGGAGCATGATATCATCACCTCCACGCCCCAGGTGGTCTCCAACGACCTGAAGAACGGCCGTCTGGACCTGAAGGACGTCAAGCTCATCATCTTCGACGAGGCGCACCGGGCGGTCGGCAACTACGCCTACGTTGCGGTCGCCAAAGCATACCAGGACTACGACGGGCTGGTGCTGGGAATGACCGCCTCCCCGGGCAGCGACAAGGCCAAGATCCAGGAGGTGTGCTCGAACCTCAACATCAAGGACATCGAGGTGCGGACGGAACGAGATCCGGACGTGGCCAAGTACGTTCAGTCCATCAGCATGGACTGGGTGGAGGTGGAGCTGCCGCCGGAGATGAAGGCCCTCTCCCGCTCCATCCATACCCTCTACGAACATTACATCCGGGAACTGGTCGCCCTGGAGGTCGTGGACAAGGACCGGGTGCTCAACAAACGCTACCTCATAGAGATGGCCGCCACCTGGCAAGCCCGCATCCGCGGAGGGGAGAAGACCCGGACCCTGTTCAACGCCTTGAGCGCCCAGGCCAAGGCGGTGAAGGTGGAGCACGCGATCGATCTGGTGGAGACCCAGGGCATGTCGGCTCTGCGCGCGTATCTGCAGCGCATCAAGGACGAGGCGGCCTCGGACGCCGGTTCGAAAGCATCCCGGGACATCGTGTCCTCGGAACACTTCCAGAGGATCTTCGATGAGGCGCAGGCGGTGAAGGCGGAGCATCCCAAGATGTCCAGGGTGATGGGCGTGGTGGCGCGCCAGCTCACCGACCACCCGGATTCGCGCGTGCTGGTGTTCACCCACTACCGGGACACCTGCGATCTCGTGGCGAACAAGCTGGGGAAGGTCGAGGGCGCCAAGGTGGCGAAGCTCGTGGGGCAATCGGACCGCAAGGGCGAGAAAGGGCTCAAGCAGAAGGAACAGGTGGGCGTACTGCAGCGCTTCCGGGACGGGGAGTTCAACGTGCTGGTCGCCACGTCCGTCGGAGAGGAAGGCCTGGACGTGGCCAGCACCGACCTGGTCGTGTTCTACGAGCCGGTGCCGTCAGAGATACGCAGCATCCAGAGGCGCGGCCGCACCGGGCGTTCGCGAGCGGGGAACGTGGTGATCTTCATCACCCGGGGGACCCGGGACGAGGCTTACTATTATTCGTCCCTCAACAAGGAGAAGAACATGCGCCGCCGGCTGGAGACGATGAAGGACGAGCTGGCCGGTGACCCGGGAACCAAGCGGAAGGGGCAGAAGACCCTGGACGGGTTCTGAGCAGTTAAATAATCGCAAACCGTTCGCATTGGCATGCTGTTCCGGGAACTGGCCGACATCTACGAGAGGTTGGAGGCCACCTCCTCCAGGCTGGAGATGACCGACATCCTGGCCGAGGCGTTCCGCCGGTTCGAACCTTCGGACATCAAGATGGCGGTGTACCTCACCCAGGGCCAGCTGTACCCTGACTTCAACCCGCTGAAGCTGGGCATGGCCGACAAGTTGATCCTCAGGGCCATCGCGTTCGCCTCCGGCGCCGGCGAGTCGTTCGTGCAGGAACTGATGCTGAAGGAGGGCGATCCCGGCATCGTAGCGCAAAAAGCGTTCCAGAGCAAGAAGCAGACCACCCTGTTCTCTTCTGAACCGCTAACTTTGAAGCGGGCGTACGAGACGCTGGAGGCCATCGCCCGCTCGGAAGGTGGCGGCTCCCAGGACATGAAGATAAAGCTGATGTCCAAACTGCTGAGCGACGCCTCGTCCTCTGAAGCCAAGTTCCTTTCGCGTGTCATAACCGGCCGGATGCGCTTGGGCGTCTCGTCCATGACCGTGCTGGACGCTCTGGCCGTGGCATTCGCTACCAAGGATGATAGGGACGCGATCGAAAGGGCGTTCAACGTTTCCTCCGACCTCGGGCTAGTGGCCGAGGAGATGGCGCTGCACGGGCTGGATGGCGTAAAGAGCATTCACGTGCAGGTGAATCGTCCTTTACGTGCCATGCTGGCCGAGAGGATGTCCTCCCCCGAGGAGATACTGGAGAAGATGGGCGGGACCTGCGCCTTCGAGTACAAGTACGACGGCGTCCGGCTGCAGGCGCACATCTGCCAGGGCGAAGTAAGATTGTACTCCCGCAAGCTGGAAGAACTGACGACGCAGTTCCCGGACGTGGTGGCCGGCCTGAAGCGGACGATCAAGGCGGAGAGCGCCATCGTGGAAGGTGAATGCGTTCCGGTGGACCAGAACACCGGTGAATTTCTGCCGTTCCAGGAGGTCTCCCACCGCCGCGGCCGCAAGTACGGGGTGGAGGAGGCCATCGAGGACTATCCTGTCAAGTTATGCCTCTTCGACTGCATATTGAAGAACGGCGAGGACCTCACCGACCGCCCGTTCCTGCAGCGCCGCGAAGCTTTGATGTCCATCGTGGAGCCGGACGATTCCGTCACGCTGTCTGAGATACGAATACTGTCTTCCGCCGACGAGGCGCAGGCCTTCTTCCAGGAGGCCATCAAGGACGGCTGCGAGGGACTGATGGCCAAATCACTGGCGGATACGTCCGTCTATCGCGCCGGCAACCGCGGATTCCTGTGGATCAAGTACAAGAAGGAGTACCGTTCCGAAATGAACGATACGGTCGACCTGGTGGTCGTCGGCGCCTTCGCCGGGCGCGGGAAGCGCAAGGGTTTCTACGGCGCCCTGCTCATGGCCACGTACGATACCGCAACGGACCGTTTCCAGACCGTGTCAAAACTGGGGTCCGGTTTCGACGACGCCAACCTGGCNNTTCGGCGCCGTTCGTCCCGATTCCGGCCTGGCCATACGGTTCCCGAGGTTCACCGGGCGTTTCCGGGACGACAAGGAGGGGCGGGAGGCCACCACCAGCCAGGAGCTGCTCGGCATGTACCAGGCGCAGCTCAAGCGGGTGGAGTGATGTCAAAAGGTTTATAGCCCCCTCCCATATTGGTCCATTTCATGGAGATCGAGCTCTTAGAGAAGGAAAAGGACTCCATCAAGGTCCGCATCAAAGGAGCGGACATGACGCTGATCACCCCCATGGTGCAGGGATTGCTGGAGGACAAGGATGTGGCCGAGGTGAAGTACACCATCGGGCACGCCCAGATGGAAGAACCCACCCTCTACATCCGGGTCAAGACCGGCAAGCCCCAGTCGGCCCTGAAGAAGACGGCGAAGTCCCTGGCCAACGAGTTCAAGGAGGCCAGGGAAGCTTTGCAGAAGGACCTGAAGTAATTTTCATGGTGCAGCCCAGCGCTCAGCGTGAACGAGAGATAGGGCTGGAGGTCTTTTTTTCTGACACCGCCGGCAGCGGCGGCAGGCTCAAGGCCGAGCCGGAGGACTTCATGGTGGACGAGGTGTCCAAGTACCCGCCGGAGAAGCCAGACGGAAAGGTCTGCGTAGCTCGGGTCACGGCAACCAACTGGGAGACCAACCGCCTCATCCGGCACATGTCCAAGATGCTGGGGATATCCCGCAACCTGGTGGGCTTTGCCGGCACCAAGGACAAGCGGGCGGTCACCAGTCAGCTGATGTCCTTCGAGGCGCCGGTCGCGGACGTGATGGCGATACGCCTCTCCCAGGTGAAGGTGGAGGGCGGCTACATGGCCAAGCGCGGCATGACCATCGGCGACCTGGTCGGGAACAACTTCAAGATCAGGGTCCGGGACACCGTGCTCAGGGGCGAGGAACTGCGTTCCTCGTTGCAAGGCACCGAATCGGCGCTCAAGGAACTGAACGGCTTTCCGAACTTCTTCGGTGTGCAGCGCTTCGGAACGGTGCGGCCGGTAACGCATCTGGTCGGCCGGGCGATAGTCAAGGGCGACCTGGAGCAGGCCGTTCTTCTCTACATCGGCAATCCTAGCGAGGAGGAGGACGAACGGTCCCGCGCCGCTCGCGAAGCTCTGCAGCGCGATCGAGATTACGCTGCCGCACTACGCGACTTCCCCTGGAAGCTCACTTTCGAGAGGATGGTCATCGGGTTCCTGGACCGCAACCCGGGCGATTATGCCGGGGCGATAAGCGTGCTTCCGAAGAACCTGCAGATGATGTTCGTGCACGCCTACCAGTCCTACATCTTCAATCTGATATTGTCGGAACGTATGCGCCGCGGGATACCTTTGAACGCCCCCATCGTCGGGGACGTGGTGCTGCCGGCGGACAAGGACGGAAATCCTGATCACGACAAGCTGGTGCCAGTTACCAGGGTCAACCTGGACCTGGTCGAACGACAGGTGCGGGATCGCTGTGCCTTCGTATCCGCCACTCTCTTCGGTTCCGAGTCGGTCATCGCGGAAGGGGAGATGGGCGAGATAGAACGCGCCGCCATCGCCAAGGAAGGGCTGTCCCCAAGGGACTTCCTGGTGCCGGCGATACCGCATTGCTCGTCGCGAGGCTCGCGCCGTGAGCTTATCTGCGAGTACCGGAACCTTGAACTGGATATCTCGGAGGACGAGTACACCGCCTCCTTCTTCCTGGGCAAGGGCTGCTACGCCACGGTGCTCCTCAGGGAGCTCATGAAGTCGGATATCTCCGACTACTGATCACAGCCTGCTCCAGTCGCGTTCCTCCGGCTCTGAAGGCTCCGGCACCGCCTCTTCCGGCCTCTGCACCTTTCCACCGAGCACAAAACCGCAGCGCGGACATTTTCCGGATGTCTGGCACTCCTTGCACAGCATGCTGCTGCAGTTCGGACATGTGGACACCGCCAGACCGCCGTGGAACAGGCATTTCCGTCCCTGCATGTCGTCCAGCTTCTCCGGCTTCTTCTTCTCCTTCTGAGGATAGAGGGAATCGTAGAGGTCCCGTTCCTCCTGGCCGAACAACCGCACACCGTCGCGGTCGTATCGGTCGTTGCCGCCGGGCATCATCATCGCGTCCGGGCCCTTCTCCGGCTTCTTCTTGCGCGGCTGCTCCACGAACAGGTCGTCGGTGGCGCGCTGCGCCGGAGGCGTCCGTTGCCCCTTGGAGCGGGGCATGGGGGCCGGGCGCTCGCCGGTCTTCAGGGAATTGATGATCGCCAGGATGTTGCGCGCCTTGTAGACGCCGATGTTCAACCCTTCCATGAGCGAGAACAGGTTGCGCTTCTCCTCCGGCATGTTGAGCGCCGTTCGGAGTAACTTCTCGGTCTCCTGGTCCGGCATAACGTAAGTGAAGTCGATGTCGTTCACGCCCTCGATGTAGCCGAGGACGCGCTTGGCCTGGGCGATGTCCCTCTCAGGAAGTGACGAGTACACATCGGAAAGGCTCAAACCACCCTGCCCGCTTCTGGCGGAACGGTAGTACATCAGCAGGGCGGTGCGGGACTGCACCTCCAATGAGGCGAACTCCCCGTCGGAGAGCTGGGCCGGATCGACGTACTCGCGCTGCTCCAGGAAGGCGAACACGTCGTCCAGCATATGGTACGGAACGTTCGCTTCGCGGAACACCTCCTCCTTGCTCATCCTTCTTCCGTTGCGGTACTGGAACTCCAGCACCTTTCCGGCCATCTCCGCTATCTGCTTCTCGCGCTGCTTGGCGTCGGCCATGCGCAGCCCTTCGGTGGCCGAGGTCATGTTCGGACTAAGTTCCAAGGCCTTCTCGAAACCGCGGCGGGCCTGATCGTAACGACCCAGGCGCAAAAGGGCGAAGCCCTTTCCGCTCCAGGCCGACGGATCGCTCGGATCGAGACCGATGGCGTTGTCGTAGCTCTTCAACACCTCTTCATCGCGTTTTAACTTCTCGGCGATGTCCGCCCGTTCCATCCAGCCGTGCCGGTTGCGCGGGTCGGACGTCAACGAACGGTCGAGCAGCTCCATGGCCTTTACCGGATCTCCGAGCCTGTCCTCTATCAGGGCCATGCCCTCCAGCACGGAAGCCTCGTTCGGCTCCCTCTCCAACGCTTTGGCGTAGGAGTCCATGGCGTCCTCCAGCCGACCGAGCTCCTCCATCACCCGGCCGCGCATCTTGAATATGGAGAACTCGTCCGCCCCCAGGTCCAACGCCCGGTTCAGGCAAACCATGGCGTTCTCCATCTCCCCCAGGCGGAACAGGGCGTTGCCCTTGTACTTCCAGGTCTGGGCGTCGTTGCGGTCGAGCGTCAACGCTTTATCGAAAGCGCTCACCGCATCTTCCAGACGGTTGAGGGATGCTAGCGTCCGTCCACGGTCGCTGTGGTAACGCGGAACGGTGCTGTCCATTTCGATGCATTGATCGAACACGTTCAAAGCCAGATCGTAGTTGCGCATCATCAGTAGCGCCCGGCCTTTATGAGAAAGAGCGTCCACGTCATGATTCAGCTGGAACGCCATATCGTACGCTTCCGCCGCCTCGCCGAACTTTCCCAGGGACGTCAGCACCCTGCCCTTCCCCTTGTGCAGCAACGCGTCGGATTCGTCCAGCATGATGGCCGCGTTGAAGGTGGATAGCGCTTCCTCCAATCGTCCGAGCTTCTCCAGCGCTCCGGCCTTATCGAGCAGGGCGGACTTGTTGCGCGGGTCGATGCGCAAAATGTCCTCGCACACCTTCATTATCTCGTTGGCGTCGCCCCTGGCCACCACGGACGATCTCTTGAGCTGGAGGACGCTCATGTCCCCCGGCTCGACCTCCAGGGCCCTGTCGTAGGAACGCACGGCCTCCGGGAAGTTGCTGAGACGGAACTGGGCCATGCCCCGGTCCACCCAGGCCTGCTTGTTCTTAGGTTCCAGCTTCACGATGCGGTCGCATACCTTTACGATGTCCTCGTAACGGCCCATGACCTTCAGGCTGTTCTTTTTGGCCGTGAGCACCTCGATGTCCTTGGGCCCCATCTCCAACGCCTTGTCGAAGGACGCCACCGCTTCCTCGTGACGCGACAGTTTCGCCAGAACCTGGCCGCGCCGGGCGTGCACGAAGCGGCCTTCCTTATCCAGCGAGAGAGCGTGATCGTAGCAGGCCAGGGCCTCTTCGCATCTCTCCAGCCACTCCAGGGCGATGCCCTTGGATATCCAGACGTTCTTGTCCTTGGCGTCCAACGATATCGCCTGATCGTAGCAGGAGATGGCCTCCTCGAAGCGCCGCAGGCTCTCCAGGCACAGCCCCTTCTGGTAGAAGAGCTTCTGTTCCTGCGGCGATAGCGCGATCGCCCTGTCGTACGCCTTCACCGCCTCCTCGAAGCGCTTCAGCATGAACAGGGAATCGGCCTGGATGCGCCAGAAGATCAGCCTGTCGGGGTCGTGCAACGCGCCCTGCGTCGCCCTGGCCAAGGCCTCCTCGTACTTCTCCAGCGAGAACAACGCGACGGAGATGCCCGACGAGGCGTCCACGTCGTTGTGATCGATGACCAGGACCTGACCGTAAAGGCCGATGGCCTCCTCCTTCCGTCCGAGCCGATCGATGGCCACCGCCTTGTCGAATAGCGCCGATCTATCGTTCGGCTGGACGCGGAGCAGCCGGTCGCTGACCTCGGCCACGTCCTTGTCCCGGGCGGCCCGCTTGAAGCACTCGCGAAGCGATTCCAGCATGACCACGTCCTCAGGCCATATCTTCAGTCCGCGCTCCAAGGTCTTGATCGCTTCCACGACATTCCCTAGCCCCAGCTGGGCCTGCCCTAGGTCCCGGAAGGCTGGTAGATGGTCTTGCTTGATCGCCAGCTGCTCCTCGCTGAGAACGATCACGTCCTGGAACCTCTTGTGCTTGGAATGCAGGGACCGCCGGCGGTCGAGGACGTCCAGGTCCTTGGGGAAGGCCGCCAGCGCCTTTTCGAGATAGGGTTCGGCCTCCTTCTCGGCGTCCAACGACAGGAAGGTATCGATGATGAAGGTGTGAGCGGAGGGATCGTCGGGGGCGAAGCCCAGCATCTCCTGCGCCGCCATATCGAGCCCGGCCAGGTCCTTCATGGCCGCCAGCACGCCCATCCTGCCCTTCAGGGCCGGGACGTCGTCCGGCATTATCTCCTTGAGCCTTTCGTACGAACGAAGACTCTCCTCGTAACGGCCCAGCTCCATCAGCAGCTGGGCGATCTCGGTCCAGCCGGTGATGTTCTCCGGGTCGGAGCGCAGCACGTTCTTGTAATGTTCTATGGCCTTGGCACCATCGCCTGCGGTGCGCGCCCGACGCGCCAAGGTCAGGTTGGCCATGCGGTTCAAGGGGTCCCTTTGCAGTACCTCGTCCAGAAGGTCGTCCGCCTCCTCCTGCTTGCCCAGGTTCTCCAGCGCCTCGACCTTGATCATCATCAGCGTGAGGTCCCGGGGCGACATCTTGAGGGCGGTGTCCAGCTCGTAGAGCGCCGATTCCGCCTTGTCCTTGTGGATGAGGGCGGACGCCTTTCTGCCGAGCCACAGGGGCTTGTCCTCGGTCATGCCCAGGATGAGGTCGTACGTATCCTCGTTGAGCGGATCGGCGTCCAATGCCTTCAACAACGCCTGCATCGCCTCGCCCGGCCGCTGCAGCTCGACGAGGATGTCCTTCCTCTGGATCTGGACGTCACGGTCGTTGGGGAAGCTGACGGCAAGTTCGTCCAGGATCGCCAGCGCTTCCTCGAGCCGGTTCATCTTCCGCAGGGCGGAGACCTTCATCTTGATGCCGGGAACGTCCTTCGGCAAGGCCTTGATGAAACGGTCCAGGACATCCAGGGCCACGGAGGTGATGCCCAGGTCCAGATAGACGTTGGAAACGCGGGATAGGGCTCCGCGATAATCGTTCAGGTTGACGACGGTCTTGGGGTCCAGGCCCTCCAGGGCGCCACGGGCCTTGTCCGCTTCCGCCACCGCCTTGTCCGTCTCCTTCAACTGCAGGTGCTTGTCGGCAGCGTCCAATGATCTCACGGCCTTCTTGACGGCCCTCGCCTCCGCATCCAACAAGCTGTTCAACAGACCCATCTGCCCACCTTTCCTGACTTGAATGGAGCCCAGACGATTAATATGTTTGTTGAGTTCCTCTTTTTTCTGATCGTCATACGTTTATTAGCTTTTCGTCTGACTTATGTACTTTTTAGAATAACGCTCACAAACGATGGTACGATGCATTGCTGGATGTTGCAAAGATAAGTTATATATACCCTGTGACACAATAACATTATTTGTCTGACGTAAGTCGGACAGATGGGATGCAAAATGAGGCGAAATGAGGGTTCGCTCTCGGAACAGATGTTGGATGGTCACGCTGTTGAGTGGATGAAGACCCACACGATCAGGGACCTGAAGCTGATGGCCTTCGAATTGGACCAGCAGGGACAGGAAACCATGGAGCTGTGGGACCTCATCAATGACCTGAAGATCATGAGCCATTAGGTTCGTGTGTTCCAGGAACGACTCTAGTGGAGAGTCCCCCCCTTACACTTTCCACTAGCCTCTACCTTTTATTTTTTCAACCTTTGACGCCAGTGATTTTCACATTGTGGAAGGGTTAAAATATTGAATCTCTATTATCACGGCACCGCGCAGGTGTAATCTAGCGGTCAGGATTTTAGCCTTCCAAGCTAAACACTCGGGTTCGAATCCCGACACCTGCACTTCTTTTCCTTTTTCCAACGACCGCGACGAGATCGATGATCATGGCGGACCGTTTATTGCCCGCGCACGATCGGTGCGGCATCAAAGCAGCAGGTTCTCGGCGCGCAGCTCGTTCCGGATGTTGTTCACCGCGGCCTCGACGTCCTCCGGGACCTTGGCGCCGGTGCAGACGAGCTTGCCGGAGCCGAAGAGCAGGATGACCACCTTGGGCTCTTTCAGCCTGTATACAAGCCCGGGGAACACCTCGGGCTCGTATTCCACGCGGTCCAATCCTAGCGTTATGACCACCGAGGACAGGTTGACCGGCTGCCCCAGGTCCGCGGAGGCAACGATGTTCTGGACCTGCGCCGGCGGGACCTTGTCGACCTTGACCCCGGCCTTCCTTATGCTGGCCACCACGGTCTTCACGGCCTTGTTGACCTGTTCCAGGTTGGTCGCCCCGGTGCAGACCAGCTTCCCGCTGCGGAACAGCAGGGTCGCCGTCTTGGGGTCCTTCAACCGGAATATCAGCCCGGGGAAGGTCTCGGGCTCGTATTCGGCGCCGTTCAGGTTAAGTGCCAGCTCGGTGAGGTCGAGCTCGGTGCCTAGGTTGGCGGAAGCTACGACGTTTTGAATTGTGTAATTCGAAATGGTGATCGCCTCTAGTTCTGTAATCCAAGAGCAATATAAGCATTAATGGACGCTTTATAAGCAAATTGTCGAAGGAGAGAGGGGAATTTGAGGGTCCCGGACTTGCGCGTTTCGGACTTCGGACCATGTCCTCGATCTCCTTCTTCGCTCAAATGTCGATGCCCCGAGTATCAAAAAAAGGAAGGCGGGAGGGACGGGGGCACCTGTCCCTCCTTGCCTTGGGATGGTATTCATCGTGATAGGCTTTCTTGCCTGCATGTCATGGTACGCCCTGCCGGTATTAAAGCCAGGAGGGGGAGGGGTGACCGAATGCCGAACATCATCCGATCGTGCTGGATAAGAAAAAAAAGAGCGAAAGTGACCTCACTTGCGCTTGTGCCTGACCTTGACGGCCTCGCCCCGGCGCATCTCCACCATCTCCCGCCCGCCCATGACCGCCACCCCGACGCCGGCGATCTTGCCGTTGCGCATGATGGCCACCTCTTCACCGGCACGGATGTTGGGATCGGCGTCGCTAACTCCCACGGCGAACAGGCTTCCCTTGAGCTCGAAGTCGCCCATGGTCACCTTCGGCATCAGAGGCAGTATCGCCTCCGCGCCCTCCACGGTCAGAGAGATCATCCCCCGCTCAGGGTTCAGCATTCCCAGCTGCTCCTTGTGGGCCATGATCTTCATGAACGGATAGTTGCCAAGAATGTAAGCCTCCTCGAGCAGCGCCTCGCCGCCGGGACCGAACTGGAAGCCGGCGACGGAGGACATGGCCGCCCAACGGTCCAGCGAGGGCTCGACAGGTTTGTACCTGGAGCACAGGTCCCTAAGGGTTTCCTTGAGCATCCCCAGGGATTCGTTGGAGGTCGGAGAGCCGCTGGAAGTTATCGTTCCGTCCAGGACCTCCTGGACGATCGGCCCCTCGTCGCCCAGATGCATGACCACGTGGTCATACCCTTGCGAGGCCATCGATAGCACCATGTCCTTGACCATCGCCTCCTCCTCGCGGTCCCAGTGCCCGGTGACCGGGATGTCGTACTGCGCCGCGGGATAGAACAGCTCCAGCTCCCTGGGCACCGTTCCCANNACCTGCCGGAACAGCTGGTGGCTTTTTGACGTGTAATAGGGCTTCTTGGCCGAGCAGGGGATGAGCAGCAATATCTTGCGGTGCTCCGGCCGGTGGAAACGGGATTTTACCAATTCACGGAAACGCCTGACGTCCGGACGGACCAGCGATTGCTTGGCGTTGCAGTAGAACCTGGGACCTATGACGGGGAAATCGATCTCCTGGTGAGCGTAATGCTCGTCGTCGAATATGCGCAGGGCGGCCACGTTCCAGGGAGTGGAGTGGCAGCGCAGCTCGGCGAACTCCCTCATCCGTCCGGAGGAGATCATGGTGCGGACCAGGGCCAGCTCCCTGAACATCGCTTCCCTGTTCAGCGCAAAAAGGTCGGAACCTTCCGGCACCCATTGGGCCTTGGAAGCGTCCATGGACCCTTCGGCCAGCGACAGCTGCCCGAGGGCCGCCCGGTGGTCTACCAACGACGTATCGAACAGGTCCACGCCCAGATATGACAGGATGGCGATGTTCGACGTTTCAGCGATGCCGGGGGCGTAGATCAGCTTGGACCTGCCCACCGACGTTCGGAGGTCGACGAGCGCTTTGACGAAAGCCCGGGCGTCGCGACGCAATTCGAACGCGCCGTCGAGGACCGCTATCTCCTGTGAATCGGCCAAAGGCGGAAGGCAGCTGTCCTTCATCCCGTTGCGGGCCTTGAGCGGCGGGAGCAGACCATTACCTTTCAGTTCCAGGACCGTCCGCCCGTCCATCTCCAGAACGGAAGAACCTTTGACCGACCGCAGAGCAAGACCCTCCGCTCTCCCGTCAACGACGAACGATCCGGGGGTCTCGGCCCTGGACCCTTCCAGGGACCAGAGGCAGCGGCGGGCGGTCCCCGACCTGGCCAGCAGTTCCAACATGAACGGTTATTAGCATCCCTATTAAAAAAGAATGGTCAGAAGGGGTTTGAAAGGACGTTAGAAGGTGGTGACCAGGTCGTGCTCGTCGATGACCTGGCGCGCCCTTTCCCAGTCGATGACCTCCACCCCATCCAGGAGCGGAACGTCCCCGACCAGGTGCAGGAGGTCCTCCCTGACCACGTACACTTTCGCCTCGAAATCGAGCAGGTCGTTTATCGCTTCCGCGTTCGACGGCATGCGCACCGCCTCCGGCCTCTGCGCGGCGACGGCGTTCAGGGTCCCCTCGCCGACGAGCAAGGCGTTCGAGACGGGCACCTGCCCGGATGCCAGCATCCCTAGTCCGGCACGAAGTCCAGCGAAGGCCTCCTCGAACCCGTACGGCGCCTTGGTGACCAATATCAGCAAGCTTTGGGCCATTTCAATCACCTCGCGATGGTCACCATGCGGTCGCCCTCGGCCACGAACCTGGACAGGTCGTTGGTCAGGCTGCCGATCTTGGTGCCTTCGATCTCCTCTCCCCTGGCGACGCCCCGGGCCTTGCAGCAGGTCTCGCAGACCACGACCTCGAGCCCTTTCGGAAGCATCTCCTTCGTCTCGTTCCCTACGTTGGGGAAGCGCTTGGGGTCCTGGTCCTTCTTGATCAGGGTGACGCCCTCACCGTAGCCGAAGATGCGCACCCCGTATCCTTTCTCCAGAGCGGCCTGTGCCATCTTCATGGCGATGTTGGTGTCCATGTTCATCATGGTGCCAGTTCTTATTTGGATAACCATTGTCTTCATCTTGACACCTCACACCGTGATGGTCTGCTCGTACCTCTCCATGATGAGGTCGATGACTTCCGGGTAGTCCACGATCTTGAACTCCGGGACGGCCAACGGAAGCCCGCGGGCCTCCCAGTCGTCCCTCATGACGTAGACGTCCTGAACCGCGGTCAGCAGCTCCTTGCCCATTTTGGCGTTGGCGGCGAATATCACCGCGTCCTCGAAGAGGACCAGGGCGCTCTTGGCCCCCTTGGCTGACGACCGCATCAGATCCAATCCGCCGAACTCGTGCGGAGATTTCATGGTGATGAAAAGCTTGGACCTCACATCATCACCTTCAGCCGATGAACAGCTGCATGTCCGAATCGGCACCGATGTCCAGGAACGCCGCGGCGCCGAGCACGGTTATGCCGTCGACGAGGTCCTCCTTCTTTATGCCCATCATCTCCATGGAGGTGCTGCAGGCGTATATCTTGACGCCCAGCTCCTTGGCCATCGCCATCTGCTCCTGGTAGCCTTCCATGCCGACGCCCTTCATCTTCTTGATCATACTTCCGGTGAAGAAACGCATCATGCCCGGCAGCTTCGGCTTGGTTCCCTTCTTCAGGAGGTTCAAACCGAAGAACGTGTAGAATATGTGCGTCTCGATCCCCATGCTGGCGGCCGTGTTGCCCATCATCATGGACATCATAGCCTTGTCGAAGCTTCCCTCCGACACCACCATTGCGAACTTCTTGGTCTCTGCCATTTTTGTCACCTCATTGAAGGAAGGCCCTCACTGGACCTTCTTGATGTAGAAATAGAACGCTCCGCCCTCTTCCTTCTGGCCTACCAGCTCGTTCCCGGTCCTCTTGCACCAGGCCGGCACGTCCTCCTTGGAGCCGACGTCGTCCGCGATCAGCTCGAGGACCTCTCCGACCTTCATTTCCTTCATCTTCTTGGCCAGCTTCACGATGGGCATCGGGCACATCAGGCCCTTGGCGTCAAGCGTATCATTCTTTTCCATAATGATCACCATAGCGGTTTTGCACGGTTGTGCAACAATTATATATAACTGTTAGTTTATAAGCTTTACTGAGAGAAGGAGCGATAGAGAATGCCGGAGTCCATCAAGGACGTCAACAATTGCCAGGACCTGGTCCAATGCGCCTACAGCCTCAACGGTTTCGAGGTCGAGGTCTACGAGAGGCTGCTGGAGACCGGGCCGGTGAACGCCAACGACCTGGCGGACCAGATGGGCAAGGACCGCTCCACCGTTTATCGCGCGCTGCAGAAGATGCTGACCTGCGGCATGGTTTTAAGAGAAACGCGCAGCATCCCCCGCGGCGGATACTTCCATGTGTACCGGGCCATTAGCCGCAAGGAGCTCCGGGAGAAGCTGGAGAGCTGCGTGGAGAACTGGTACAAGAAGATGCGGGTCGCCCTGGAGCAGTTCGGCTCCACCGACGCCGATTGATCCTTTACCTATGTCGTGACCTTCGGATCCCGCGGCCGTTCAGACGTCCGTGGGTCGAGCCATGCCAAGAGTCAAATACGGTCTCGAGGATTCAACTCTGAGAGCATGACCTTCGAAGGAATGGACATCGTGTCGATCCGCGATCTGACGAGAGAGCAGATCGAGCAGGTTCTGGAACGTTCCGAGAGAATGATACCGTATGCTCGGGGGGAGAAGCGCTCCAAAGCGTTGGACGGGAAGATCCTGGCCACCCTGTTCTTCGAGCCCTCTACACGGACCAGGATGTCCTTCGAGAGCGCCATGATGCGCCTCGGCGGCCGGATAACCGATCTGGGAGTGCCGTCCATGAGCTCGATATCCAAGGGCGAGTCGCTGGCGGACACCATCCGGATGGTGGAAGTTTACTCCGATATCATAGTCATCAGGCACCCGCGGGAGGGCGCGGCCAGGCTGGCCTCCCGGTTCTCTTCCAAACCGGTCATGAACGCCGGGGACGGGGCGGGACAGCATCCGACGCAGACCCTCCTGGACCTGTTCACCATCAAGCGCATCAAGAAGGACTTCAGCAAGCTGAAGGTGGTCATGGTCGGGGACCTGAAGTACGGCCGTACCGTACATTCATTGGCTGAGGCGTTAAGCTCCTTCGGCGTCGAACTTACGTTCGTGGCGCCTACGGCATTGCAGATGCCCAAGGAGACGGTGAAGCAGGTGGAGAAGGCCGGCGGGAAACCGAAATTGACCAGCCATCTCGAGGAGACCATCGCCGATGCCGACGTTCTTTACGTGACGCGCATCCAGAAGGAGAGGTTCCCGGACCTCGCGGAATATCAGAAGGTGGCGGGCATGTACCGGGTGGACCAGAAGCTCCTGAGGGAGGCGAAGAGCGACCTCATAGTCATGCACCCCTTGCCGAGGGTGGACGAGATCGACCCGGAGGTGGACGATACTCAGCACGCCAAGTACTTCGAGCAGGCGTTCAACGGGGTGCCGGTCAGAATGGCGTTGCTCAATCTGGTCCTGGGAGGAGAGCTGTGATGAAGGAGTTCAAGGTCACCCCGATCCGAAACGGTACGGTGATCGACCACATCGACTGCGGCATGGCCCTGAAGGTTCTGCGGATCATCGGAATGACGGACGGCGGTCAGGTGCAGTCGCCGGTGAGCGTCCTCATGCACGTTCCCTCGAAGAAGGAGGGCTGGAAGGACGTGGTGAAGGTGGAGGACCGGGAGCTTGACCCCAGGGAAGTGGACAAGATAGCTTTGATCGCGCCCAAGGCAACCATCAACATCATCCGCGACTTCAACGTCGCAGAGAAGTACAACGTAAAGATGCCGGAGCGCGTGGTCGGAAAAGCAAGATGCAGCAATCCCAACTGCATAACCAACCAGAGCGAGCCGGTGGAGGCGGAGTTCGTGGTGGAGTCGAAGAACCCCCCGATGCTGCGCTGCGTGTACTGCGACCGCCTGCTGGACGACATAGCCGGGAACCTGCTGTGAGGCAGGCCCATATCTTTTCTTCAAGGTGGTGGACATGGGCGTTCTGATCCTGACCGGTATGCCCGGAGCGGGCAAGGAGGAGCTGGTGTCCGTGGCCATCGAACTGGGTTACAAGGTAAGGCGCATGGGGGACGTCGTTCGGGCGGAGGCTGCCAAGAACGGCATTCCCGCCCAGGACGTCGGCAGGTTCGCCCACGAGGAGCGGCAGCGGCACGGGTACGACATCTGGGCCAAGAGGATCGTTCCTCTGGTAGGGGACGGGAATACGCTCATAGATGGCTGCCGCGGCATGTCCGAGGTGAACGTNNTCCACCAGGTTCCCCCGTCTGGTCAGCAGGGGGAGGTCCGACGCCCCCCGGGACCGGGAGGAGTTCGACGAACGGGACAAGCGGGAACTTAGCTGGGGACTGGGCGAGACGATCGCGCTCGCTGACGCGCTCATCGTGAACGAGAGCACCCTGGAGCGATTCCGGGCTGATGCCTTGGCCCTATTGAAGGAGCTGAAGGGATGAAGTTCCGTGTCGAACGTATTTGCCGCAGCGATTCGATGTCCGCCATACCGTTGGAGAAGGTGCGGTTCGACCTCGCTCGGTCATGCGATTCCCTGAGGTCGAAGGGATACGAGGTGGAATCGCACGAACTCTATTTGGTCACCAAGGTCGGATCGCTGGACGTTACCGTCTACGGCAGCGGAAGGGTGCTGGTGCACCCTCTGAACGATAAGACGAAAGCTAAGGAACTGGCGGAAACGATCTTCGAGGCCCTAGTCCCGGAGTAACGGTATCTTATCTTTTTTGATATTATAGAACTGAAATGCCCTGCCAGTCATAGCCAAATTATTTATCCGCATAGATGAATATCTATAGAATCGGGATGGGTATGAGACGATTAGCGATAGCCGTGCTGTTAGTTCTTTTTCTTCTCAGCTCGGCTGTCCCCGTCACGCTAGCCGTTCC
>DUJZ01000108.1 GCA_013329565.1 Methanomassiliicoccales archaeon | reverse complement strand
GCAGATCTCACCGTACTCTATGTTGAAGAAAGAGACCTCTTCGGTCTCGCCAACCGTGTCAATGATCACGGTTTGGGTGAGCGATCCATCGCTGTACCAGCCCACCGTTAGAACCTCTTCAACAGTGTATGTACCGAATTCCAGATTGTTGAAGCAGGCCATGCCATCTTCGTCGGTGATATTGGTGGCTATCGGCTCCTCGCTTTCAGAAATTGCTCCTTCATAGAGGTTTATTGTGATTCCTGAAACGGCCGGTTCGCCCTCATCCCAGTTTCCATCACCGTTCAAATCGTTGTACTTATTGACACAAATATTACCAAGAGGCTGATTGTAGAAAGTCATCGTGATCTCTTGGTCCGCGGTGGTCAAAGTGATGTACTTTGGTTCTGCGCTGGTATACCCGGAGCCAGGCGCTGACACTTCGACCATCTTGTAGTCGCCAAGCATCAAGTTCTCCCAATATTCCGTATATCCTTCGGAACCGGTGACTTTTTGCCCCAGTGAGTTCCACGCTCCGTTCTGGTAGAACAGTTCAAATGTCCAACCAACACCAGGAGAACGATCGGTGGTCGTAGTCAGGTCACCATCATTATCAATGATCTTGCGTGCCTTGATCTCTCCCGGCATTGAGTTACCGAAGTCCTTCTCTGTGTGAATAAGATGGTCGCCATCCACCACCACAGTATAGTTGACGAAGGTTGGATAGGTCTGTGTCCAGCCTAATTTCTGAACTTCTGATATGTTGTATGTTCCCCAAGGTACCTGGGAGAAACTGTAACTTCCATCAGACGCCGTGGTCGTTTCCAGATGAATCGGGAATTCGCCGAAGGACAAGCCATCGAGTATTATGGTCCAATTCGACAAAACACCCTCATCAATATCAAATTCGTGGTTCGAGTTGGCATCGTTGAACTTCATTCCAGATATGCTTCCCGCTGCGTATGTGACAGGTATGCTTTGTGTCTGGGCGCTGGTTCCAGTGAACACAAGGGCCAAGGCGACCTGTAGAGATGCTCCGGAGAAGTATGCCGCACCAAAGTAGTATCCAAGCGGCACATCCTGACCAGGAGTTGTCTGCACGTTGCTATAGAAAGCGGTCTCAGCCACGTGGGCTTGGAAGTATATGTAGATCGATGTTCCAGCGTCTACTGTAAAATAGCCCGCCTCGAACATGTAATAGTTCTGTATTGTCCGACCGTTCATTCCGAAGAACAGGTTGGACTCGGTTGGGGTGATCGGGTCTACCACGTTAGGTGTGTTCGTGACCCCTTCAACCTGACCTGGGAATTGAGCATCCCAGCCAACCCTGTTGTATCCCCATAACATTTCAGCATCGATTCCGTATGCCGTCTGTCCTTTATTGAAATGATCATAAACGGAATTCAACTGAGGTGACGAATCATTTGTTCCTGTGTCGTGCGTCAAGACATACTTGAATCCTATCAGATCTCCTTCGTGATAACCTGCGAGATTTCCATTTTCCCACTGGCCCTTGACCGGGTCCCAAGCATACAGTTCCGAGGTCCACTTATCTCCTGCAGCCTCCACACCTGTGGGTATGGCGACCAGCATGACAGACGAGACCATCAAAAAAGCCAATAAAATGACGATGGTCTTCGTGAACCTGCGGGTAGTTACACCTATGTTAGTATTCGTATGATTCCCCCCCTTAAGCGCTTAGTAAATCGTTTCGAACGGGGTGCGATTCCCCGTTCCTCGATATCTGTTAGGAGTAGGTGAAACCGGCACGTCTATCGGTTTTGTAGGTAGTATTGATTATGATACCGAGGTTATGTATGAGGTTGTCTTGGAGTTGCAATATAATAACATTTTTGGAACAAGTTTGAAATCGTAATTGATAACAACAAACTTTGAAATTCACCACTGGATAGGTATAATTGAGTGTGATAATGTGCGTCATTGATAAAAATTAATTTTGTAATAATAAATATTATTATTGAATATCAAGAATGATAGCTTGGAGTATTATATTTATTTAATATTGATTTATATATTATTAAATGTTGAATAAAAAAATCAATCCTAAAGATTAAATATCAAAGCCATAATGCCCTGAATCAGAATGGTTTGACGGCCATCGCGGCGGGGATACGCCTGGTCTCGTCCGATCCCAGAAGCTAAGCCCGCCCGCGTTCCCTGTGTTACTGTGGTGCGCGAGCCCACGGGAAGCCCGGAACGCTGTCAGCCATTCTAACTTTTCCTCTCTCATTCTCGTGAACCCATCTCTGACCATTAGGTTCTATCCATACAATAGGATTAATACCAATCAGGGACCTAATGCCTTCCGGAGTTGAAGGTGGTATTGCTGGACGCGGACCAGATCTTCCTGATCGCCCTTCTTGTCGTTCTCGCCATAGTCGTCTATCTAGAGCTACGGTTCATGCGCTCCCGCAATAAGGAGTACATCGAAAGCATGACGGACAAGGACGATGCGTACAACACGATAGCTACCACCAAGGCCATTGCCGTCTCCCTTAAACAAAAGGGCAGGGACATCAAGGAGGCCGAACTGGTCATCATCCAGGCCGATAACGCCTACAAGCGGAACAACTACATCGCCGCCCGGGACTCGGCCAAGCGCGCCAGGGAGATCCTGATGAACGCACCCATGCTGGAGGTCGCGGCTCCCATGACCATGGAGGAAAAACCTGAGGAGAAGGCCGAGGAGGACCGCAAGACCGTGCACGACGTCAAGAAGCTCGAGCCGCACATGCTGGAATCGCGCTTCATAATCAACGCCTGCCGCGGAAGTATCGAGTCCGCGGAAGGATCGGGCAAGGACGTCGACAAGGCCAAGGACGTCCTGGCCATGGCGGAGAAGTGCTTTGAGGATAAGAGGTACGACGAGGCCCTGCGCGAAGGACTGAAGGTCCGAAGGATGCTGAGCGAAGAAACGCCGGAGACCGTCGAGCCGGTCAAGGATGCGGTCATCGTCAAAGTGCCCAAACCGGAGAGGAAGTGCGAGAAGTGCTCCGCCCCTATACGTAACGATGACGTTTTCTGCCGCAAGTGCGGTGCGCCGATCGTCATCAAACGTTCCTGCGCTTACTGCCGAGCTGACCTGGACGACGGGGACGCCTTCTGCCCGAAATGTGGACGAAAGGCCTGAAGGCCACAGGCTGTAACATTAATACATCAAGACCAATTATCCCGCGAATCAAATGATCCTGGTGAAATTGGGCGGAAGCGTCATAACCGACAAGGGCCGGTACCGCACCTTCGATCCGGAGACCACTGGTCGGCTGGCCCAGGAGATCGCCAGGACCGGGCAGGAAGTGATGGTAGTTCACGGCGCCGGGTCCTTCGGGCACATGCTGGCCAAGGAGCACCGGCTTCATCTCGGGATAACCGAGGATCCTCAACTGCTCGGCGCGTCCCAGGTCATGTCCGACGTGAGGGAGCTGGACCTCGCGGTCTGTCGTCAGATGTCCGCCAAGGGTCTGCGAGTAGTTCCGTTACCGCCGGCCTCCTGCGCGATCATGAGGGATGGCGCATTGCATCATCTGTACCTTGATATTTTCAAGGAGTACCTCGAGCTGGGCATGGTCCCGGTGACCTTCGGCGACGTGGTCAGGGACGAGGTTCGAGGACTAAGCATCTGCTCGGGCGATCAGCTCATGGCCGCCCTGGCTCACGAGTTCAAGCCTAGCAAGGTCATATTCGTTACGGACGTCGATGGCGTGTTCACCGCCGATCCAACTCAAGACCATAATGCAAAACTAATCGAGACGGTCGATGAGAAGGTGCTTGACGCGCTCCCTCGCACCGAACGGAACGTGGACGTCACCGGCAGCATATTCGCCAAGATACGCTATATGATAGGCATGGCGACGCTCACGGGCGAATGCCTGGTGTTAAACGGAAAGATCCCCGGAAGGCTGGAGGCGGCCATCCGCGGCGAGGACGTCATCGCCTCCAAGGTGGTTTCATGAAGAAGATCGAGAGGCGCAAATCGGACCACATCGAAGTAACGCTCAAAGAGAAGGTAGTGCCCGACTACGATTACTGGTCGGACGTGAAGCTGGTCCACCGCGCCCTGCCGGAGGTGGACCTGGACGAGATCGACACCTCCGTCACGCTGTTCGGGAAGAGGCTGGAGATGCCGTTGGTCATCACGGCCATCACCGGCGGGTTCCCGTTGGCCAAGAATATAAATCAGAATCTGGCCGAGGCGTGCGCGAAGGCCGGCGTCGGCCTAGGCGTTGGCAGCCAAAGACCGGCCATCGAGAACGGTGACGACGGGACGTACTCGGTGGTGAAGGACTACGACGTGCCACTGGTCATCGGCAATGTCGGCGCTCCCCAGCTGGTGAAGCAGAAGAAAAAGAAGGCTTTCAGCGTGGATGACGTGCTCCGAGCGCAGGAGGTAGTAGGCGCGGACATCATGGCCATCCACCTCAACTTCCTGCAGGAAGTGGTGCAGCCGGAAGGGGACGTGAACGCCAGAGGATGCCTTGATGGCATTCGGGCGATAGCGCGCGAGGGGCCGACCATGGTCAAGGAGACCGGCGCCGGGATCTCCCGGGAAACCGCGTTATTGCTGAAAGGCACCGGAATAAGGGGAATAGACGTTTCGGGCGTCGGGGGCACCAGCTTCGCCGCGGTGGAGATGCATCGAGCCGTCGCTCAGGAGAACGAGGTGGCGTCCGCATTGGGACGAACGTTCATCGATTGGGGGATCCCCGCTCCGGCGGCGGTGCTGGAGGCGGACGTCGGCCTGGAGATCATCGCCAGCGGCGGGGTGGACGACGGGCTTCGAATGGCCAAAGGACTGGCGATCGGTGCGAACGCTACGGGATGCGCCCGTGCCGTTCTGGCGGAGGCGATGGAATCCAGCCAGGCGGTGCTCGACAAGATCAATGTCATGAAGGCCGAGCTGAAGGCGGCCATGTTCCTGACCGGCTGCTCCAGCGTGAACGAGCTGCGGCAGCGCCGGGTCATAGTTAGCGGGCGGACGGCCGACTGGCTCACCGCCTCGGAGGATTGATGCTCATGGACCATCAACAGAGAACCAAGGAGATCATCAAGGAGGTGGACCGCGCTCTCATACGATACGTTGAGCGCGGCACGCACGAGAAGCTTATCAGAGCCATGCGCCATTACCCGGAAGCGGGCGGAAAGCGCATGAGGCCGGTCATGGCCATTCTGGTCGCCGAGGCTGTCGGCAAGAGAGGTAAGGAGGCGCTTCCGTTCGGCTGCTCGTTGGAAATCATTCACAACTTCACGCTCGTGCATGACGACGTCATCGACAAGGACCCCATACGACGCGGAAGGCCGGCGGTGCACATCGCTTTCGACGAACCGACCGCCATAATCGCCGGCGACGCGCTGTTCGCCATCGCCTACGACGTGCTGGCAACTACGAACGTGGACGGCGAACGATTGCGCAGATTGCTGCGCACCGTCTCCGACACGGTGTTCCTGGTGGCAGAGGGGCAGCAGATCGACGTGGACAACGAGGACCGCCCGAGCGTTTCCAGGGAGGAGTACCTGGACATGGTGGAGAAGAAGACGGCCGTGCTCTTCGCCTGCGCTGCCGAGGGCGGGGCCATCATCGGTAACGGGACGGAGGAGCAGATCGCCGACATGAAGGAGTACGCGAGACTATTGGGCATCGGCTTCCAGATCTGGGACGATGTGCTCGGGATAAAAGGAGACGCCAAGAAGGTCGGCAAGCCCGTCGGTTCCGACATCCGCAACGGGAAACGGACGTTGATCGTGGTGGACGCCCTGGAGCGGCTGGAGAAGGACGAGCGGAAGACCGTCCTCACGGACGCTTTGGGGAACGAGAACGCCACCGATGAACAGGTCAAGGCCGCCGTGCAGCTGCTTGAGGACGTCGGTTCCATAGAGCAGGCCCGCCAGTTCGCTTTGGATTACGCTAAAAGAGCGAAGGACCTGCTCTCCTGCTTGAAGGACTCTGAAGAAAAGGAGATGCTGCGGGAGATGGTCGATTACGCCGTAGGCCGGGAGCTCTGAGGCTCCGCCTCGATCCCTTTATCGGTCAGATAGAAAACACCGAAGCGGCCCTCGGCCAGGTTGCGGTGCTTCATCAGCACCGCCCGGCGCTTGCTGGGGGCCAGCTTCTCTATTCTTATTATCGTTTTAGCGTTGTGATGGAGGACGTTGCCGCCCAGAGCCTCGAACGTTCCCGTTTCCACGTCGGTGTATACCTGCGACGTTACGACCACCGGGAGGTTCAGCTTCCGGGCGGCCGTCAACAGTTTGGCGCTCTGCCCCGCTAGGACGCGGCGTTCCGCACGCTCGTCGTCCTTGCTCGCCAGCCGGTAGAACATGGTCATCGAGTCGACCACGATGAGACCGACGTCCGGGTTCCCTTCCGCGAGCTTGATGGCCTTGACGATCATGCGGTCCTGGTCCTCCAGGCTGTGCACCTCGCTGACCAGTATTTCCTTCAGAACCCGTTCCTGATCGTCCCCGGCAATGTTGCGCAGCCTGAGCAGCGATATGCCCTCCGAGTCCACGTATATCGTCTTTCGACCTTCCTGCGCCAGGTTCTTTGCCAGCGTCAGGCACAGGTTGGTCTTGCCGGTACCAGCCTCCCCGTAGATCAGGGTGAGGCATCCGCTCTCGATGCCGCCGGACAGCATGTCGTCCAACGGTCGGCATTGAAAGGGGACCAGCTTGAGCTCCTCCAAGTTCACTTCCTCTCCTGGTCCTTGGGGTCCTTCAGCTGCTCTAGCGCATAGGATCCCGGCTGCGAGTCCCGGCCGCGCTTGGTGAAGTAGTACGGAATGACCGCCAGTCCGCCCAGGAGGAACAGCAACGCCAGGATCAGGAAGGCCGCGGCCACCATTACTATGATGGCCGCCACCACCCATTCCAGATACCACACCGCCAGCAAAGCCACGGCTATCACGGCTATCACGAGCAACGCCACGATGGTGGCGTCCGTGGCCTTGGACGTACGCTCACCCTCTGTTGGGCAGGAACGGAACGATGGAGTTGGCCAGCTTGGACAAGGTCATGGACTGCAGCACTATGCGCCCCGGTCCCGTCATGGTGGTAACGAACAATCCCTCGCCGCCGAACAGCGCTGTCTTTATCCCAAGGCTCTGGATGTCGTACGAGACGCTGGCCTCCCACGCTGCGACGTTCGCCGTGGAGACCTTCATGACCTGCCCAGGAAGCAGATTGTATTCTATGAAGTCGCCGGCGCCGGAGATGAACACGGTGCCTTCACCCTGCACCCTCTGTAGTACCAGCCCCTCACCGCCGAAGAGCGCCGCCCCGAACTTTCTCTGGAACGCGATGTCCAGGTTGACCTGCGCCTCCGCGGCCAGGAACGCCGTCTTCTGCAGCATCCACTGCCTACCTCCCCGGAGGTCGATGGCCATGACCTTTCCCGGAACGTTGCCGCCGAAGCCTACCAGGCCCGGCCCGCCATCGGCGTAGAAGTTGGTGACGAAGAAAGATTCTCCGGACACCGCTCTCTTCAGCCCGCCCATTAATCCGCCGGCGGCCTTGGTCTCCAGGCGGACGTTGCCGCTCATGTAGATCATGCTGCCCGCCTCGGAATAGATCATCTCACCCGGCATGAACTCGATGTTCACGAACTGCAGGTTATCCCCAGTGATGCTGTACTTTATGGTATCACCGCTCAAGGTAACGGGCTTGATGATATTTCCACTTATTCTGCATGGGTACCGGAGGTAAATTAACCGTAGCGGAAACGCCCTACCTTGGCGATGACGATGGAAGCGCATGAACGGAGACGATGACCTGTTCCCCTTCCCTTCCGCCAGGCGGGGGCAGGCCGATTTTCTGCAGGATGCAAGGGATTGCATCGTCGAAGGCAAGGTGCTCGTCGCCCACGCCCCCACCGGCCTGGGGAAGACCGCCGTCGCCCTGACGGCGTCGCTGGAGACGACCTTGCGGGACGGTGGCCGGACGGTCTTCTTGACGCCAAGGCAGTCTCAGCATCGGGCGGTCATCGAGACGGTGAAGATGATGCCCAGCAGCATAGGAACGGTCGATCTGCTGTCCCGGGAGAGCATGTGCCCCTTCGGTCCTCGCTCCCCTTGCCTGGAGGGGAAGCGGTGCCACCTGCAGGCGGACGGGCGCATCACGCAGTGCGCCAGGGAGATATTGGGCCGGGCGATGCACGCCCAGGAACTCGTCGCCCTGTGCCTGAGGCGCGGGGCATGTCCGTACCTCTCGGCCAAGATGGCCTCGAGCGGGGCCGACCTGGTGGTCGGAGACGTGTCCCGCGTCTTTGGCAACCTGCCGGACGTGATCCGCTTCCGATCGTCATCCAGGAAGCAGCACCTGGTGGTGGACGAAGCGCACAATCTGCCGGCAAGGATAATGGACGCCTTCAGCCGGGACCTGGTCCTGGAAAAGGGATCGGACCACTCCCTGCAAACGGTATGGATGGAAATGCTATCCCGCGGTCATCGGATAATTCCCTGCGGTGAGCTGCGCTCCCTTTTGGACCGCCACGGGCTGCCGGAGCCGGAAGAACTGGTGGATACGGACCAGATGGTCGGCGACTGGATGCGTTTGGGCGAAGCGGCTGTTCGCGTCGCCCATCCCAACGAAGGAAAGATCTCGTTACGCTTTCTGGAGCCGGACCTGGTGGTGAGGAACGTCGTCCAGGAATCCCATGGGACCATCTTCATGAGCGGCACGCTTCACCCGCCGGAGGTCTTCGCCTCCCGCCTGGGTCTGACGGATGCCGTATGCCGTTCATATCCTTCCCCGTTCGATCCCTCCCGACGCTTGGCATTGGCGGTGCCGGACGTTGGTACTCGTTTCCGCGACCGCTGTCGCCAGACCACGATGGACATGGCGCTGCGCATCGGCGAGCTCTGCGAACGGATACCGGGGAACGTACTGGTGTTCCTGCCTTCGTACGTCTACATGAGCGCTGTCCACCGCACGCTGCGCCGGCTGGAGCAGCGGAAGATGCTCCTGTCGGAAAGTCCGCTGATGAGCAAGGCCGACCGGGACGGGCTGGCCGACCTGCTTGGCGGCGGAAGGGAGGTGCTCATGCT
>DUJZ01000030.1 GCA_013329565.1 Methanomassiliicoccales archaeon | reverse complement strand
GGAGCACATCGAGGAGGCCGGGGTGCATTCGGGTGACGCCACCATGGTCCTTCCGTGCCAGACCATATCCCCGGAGGTCATGGAAAGGGTCATCGAGATCACCAACCAGGTGGCCCTGGCCCTTCAGATAAAAGGATGCATGAACCTGCAGCTGGCCGTCAAGGACGACGAGGTGTTCATGCTGGAAGCGAACCCGCGAGCGTCTCGCACCGTCCCCTTCATATCCAAGGCCATTGGAATCCCATTGGCGAAGTTGGCGACCAAGGTCATGCTCGGCGAGACCTTGAAGGACCTCGGCCATGTCGGCGTGGCCAAGTTCGATCACGTCGCGGTGAAGGCGTCCGTATTCCCGTTCCTCAAGCTGGTGGGCGTGGACTCCATACTCGGTCCGGAGATGAAGAGCACCGGCGAGGTGATGGGCATCGACAAGAACTACGGCGCCGCGATGTACAAGGCCATGATCTCGGCCGGGAACAAGCTTCCGTTGCAGGGAGGGGTTTACGTCACCGTCTCCGACGCGGACAAGGCGGACATCCTGCCCTTGGTGAAGGAGCTGCACGAGATGGGCTTCACCATCTACGCCACGAAAGGTACGTCGACCCACTTGCGCAACAACGGCGTTCCGGTGATCACCGTATATAAGGTCGCCGAGAACGTGTCGCCTGATGCCCTGGGGTTGATGAGAAGGGGTGAGATCAACCTGATCATCAATACTCCGACGTACTCCTCCGGCTCACGCCGCGACGGGTACATGATGAGACGTTTGGCGGTGGAATTGGAGATACCGTTCCTGACGACGGTGCATGGCGCCAAGGCCACCGTCTGCGCGATAAGGCGCGCCAGGCAGGGGGACCTGAAGGTCCGGGACATCGCGTCCTACCACTGAGATCCCTTTTCTTCATTATCACAGAAAGACCGGACCTGGAAAAGATAGATATCCCAGGCAACCCCTGGCATTTTTCATAGGGATCGGGGGGTTCTGATTGTCGAAGGGAAGAGCGTTCGCCTCGGGCATGCTCAGCGTGCTCGGATTGTTGTTGATATCGCTGGTCCTCTTTTCCGGGGGTGCTTCGGCGGGGGACAGCGGTCCCATGGACCATGAGGGAGATGATGAGATGTGGCAGAATGCTCTCGACGCATCACAGGCCCCGCCTGCCCCTGGTGGATTGCACGCTGTCGCCGGCGACTCGGTGGTCGGTCTGAACTGGACGGCTTCCGATGGAGCTGATGTCTATCGTGTGTACCGTGACAATGGGAGCGGCTTCGGATTCCTGAACGCGACATCTGGCATCTCATATTATGATGGGGACGTGGTCAACGGTTTCGTTTATTACTACCGGGTCACCGCGTTCAACCAGAGCGGTGAAAGCGCCAACTCTTCCACGGTGGTAGCCACCCCTGGCAAGGTCCCTGGTCCCGCACAGGACCTCACCCTCACCGAAGGTGTGGGGATTGTTACAATAACTTGGAACGCCCCATCCGATGATGGGGGTTCCGCTGTCCTCGGGTATCGGGTGTACAGAGAGCTGAACGGGACCGTTGCCTTGCTGGTGATGGTGAACTCGAAGACATACACCGATCACTATGTCGTCAGCGGATTCGTTCACACCTACTGGGTGGTGGCGCTGAATGCTTGGGGAGCGGGGCCGGAATCCTCGCGCGCGAATTTCACCCCGGGAGAGGTGCCGGTACCGGGATTACCGGCCCCCGCATATCTCTTCGCAACAGTTGGTGATGGAACCGTAACCTTGACCTGGGACCCCATGACCTCCTTCAGCGTGGACGGCTTCCGGGTGTTCCGGAGCGATGGCGGGAACTTCACGTTCCTGGCGGCACAGTCTGGCTCGACCTACACCGATCCCGGATTGACCAACGGAGTTACATACACTTACCGGGTGCACTGTTTCATAGGAACGTCGGACGGGGAGAACGCCTCCGTAGACGCGATGCCTGGAAAGCCGCCCAATGCGCCCACGTTGAACGGACAAGCGGCATTGGACCGCATCACCCTGGGCTGGTCCGTTCCGGAGAACGGCGGTTCGGCGATCATCGGCTACCGGCTGTACCGCACGCCCGGTACAGGTACGACCGTCCTGCTGGCCTCGCTCACCGGAACGGGATACATAGACGCCTCGGTGCTGGCGGGCGTCAACTACACCTACATGGTCACGGCGCTCAACGCCTTCGGAGAAGGGTCGCCCTCCAACACCATGGTGCTACGTATGACCGCGCGGCCTTCGCCCAGCGTCGACGTTCCGGCGGAACCGTACCTGAGCTCGGTCACCGGCGGAAACGCCAGCATATCGCTGCTGTGGAACGTGCCGAGCGATACCGGCGACGGACCGCTAACCGGCTACAACGTCTACCGCGGAACGAGCCCGATGGCGGCGCAGCTTCTGGTTTCGGTTCCGGCCGGAACCACCACCTATGTGGACGGGACGGCGGTGTACGGAACCACGTACTACTACTGGGTGTCCGCCCTCAACCAGTGGGGAGAAGGCGAACTGTCACGGGTGCTCAGCGCGTCCCTGATCGTTCTGGCGGTACCGGGCGAGGTGAATGTGGACGTGGACGAAGGACAAGGCCGCATCACTCTGGACTGGTCCGCGCCCGACGGAGGAGGCTCGGCCATAACCGCCTTCAAGATCTACCGGCGCGGAGAGACCGGCGACCGGCAGCTCATGGCGACGGTGCCGGCCGGTACGGACACCTTCGTCGACGGCTCGGTAGAGGCCGGATTGGAGTACGACTACTGGGTGACGGCGGTGAACGCCGCTGGCGAGGGACCGCTTGCCGACACACCTGTTTCCGGTGTACCCTTGGCGGTCATCACCGGAGAGGCGGAGCCAGGATTGTTGCCCCCGTTAGCGGCCGTCATAGCGGTTGTAGCCCTTCTGGTGGCTGGATCTGCTGCCTTTATGGCCTTCCGCAAGAAATAGTCCAAACCTTTTCCCCTCCTTTTTTCTTAATATCTAAAGGTATGATGATCTCAGCACGAGAGCAACAGCCATTCCCGAGGCACCATGGCCACCATATCTTCATCATCGAACCGGAGAGAGCCTCTTCCCACGGATAACCCATAGATCGCCTCTACGTCCTTCATGGTCGACAGAGCCTGCTTAGTGCCCTTTCTTCCGAAACCCACTTCCAGAACCATCCTGGAGCCATCCCCTCTGGTGATGACGAAATCGGCGCCGGACGCCTTCGGATCAAAATCGAAGCGACGCAAATTACCGTCCGATGAAGCCCTGCGCATGGCCAGAACGGTCGCGTCCTCTAATAGAAGACCGTAATCAGCATTGTCGCTTCCCAACCGACCCAGCTGAGCAAGCACCGCGGCGCGCATGGCTGGAGATGTGAAACGATACTGCGGTGTTCTCCTTAATCGGGTGGACTCCGGCCCATAAGGCATCACCCGATGTATGACGTCAGCATTTTCCAGGCCGCCCAGGATCGCGGACAACGTCACGCGGTTGATCCCTAGGTTTGTAGAGAGGGATTGCTGGCTGAGCCGGTCCCCGAAGGCCAGGTAGCTAAGGAGGTTGGACGCTTTGATCAGGGTCGGACGGTCCAGCTGCCGCTGGGCCAATAGGTCTCGCTCCAGTACCCTATCGATCGTGGAGGATATCAGGGACATGGCCGTGGTCTCGTCCTCTATGCCCAGGACGTATGGCAAGGACCCTTTCCGCAGGTAACTCCCTAGAGAATATGGCTTGATCATGATCTCTACCGCCGATAGGGCGGTTTCGATCTCCATCAATCCGTTCTTCAACGTATCATAATCTGGTGACGAGAAGAGCAGATGCCCCAGTCTCCGGGATAGGTCCCGTGGCATGTTGGCATTTTTATCCAATTTGAGGAACTCTCGATAAGAAAGAGGAAGAACGTCTATCTCCAAAGCCCTTCTGGCGGTGTCCACATTCCCGCTAAGAGCAAGCGCGGACGAACCGGTCACTATCGTGAAAACGTTCTCCGTTCGATCGTAGAGGCTCTTAACGGCCTGTGGCCATGAGGGGTCGAAATGCGCCTCGTCGATGAAGAGAAAAATGTCCTTTCTGAGAGATTCGAAGGCCGTGCCGATCTTCCTTTCGTACGCCGTTAGCGCATCGTTCAATGAAGCCCCGAGCCTTAGCTGGAGGTCGTCCAGACTGAGATAGAGCATGTCATCCTTCGGTACCCCCATCGCCTTCAGACGATCGAAGGTCTGGGCCAGCATCGTGGTCTTGCCCACCCCCCGGAGACCGGGCAGGACCAGCCATCTAACCTGTCGCCTTCCGGACCGGAAGTCGTCAACGATCGAGAATATCCGGGCCAGATCGTCCCTTTGCTCCAGCCGTTCTCCGGAGCGCTCGAACACCTTTTGCCCCAGCCGGTCCTCGGCTCTGCCTATGGCATCAATGATGTAACCTGAGATCAGCTCTTCCTTGGTCAACATCACTGTAAAGTATGATTTACTGTTTAATAGGTTTTCTGTACAATTATACTTTACAAGTATTTAAGCAAAGGAGGTGGAAAGCATTCTTTGTGAAGAATATGCTCTTCGATCTTAGATACGGCCGATTGAATTGGCAGCACTGTCTTAAGTGTGACCTCTGGAATTCAATTGATCACCTTAACTTCTCATTGCTTCCGGTCCAAAGCCGTGAGACCCACCCCGACCAGAACCAAGGGCGCAGCCAGAACCACGGTCCAAGCGGGAATCTCTCCTAGAATCAACAACGCGAGCAAACTGGCCAATATCGGCTCCCCGAGCAGCGAGGTGCTGATGACCGGCGCCGGAAGGTATCTCAGGGACCAGTTGTAGACGGTGTGCCCGAATATCGTGCAGACGACCGCCAGGGCCAGGAAGATCAGCAGCTCCTCGGTCGGGTACGGCCATAGCGAGACTCCGTTGATGATCGCGGACACCAGGAGCACCGCCGCCGCGGTGAGATAGACGGAGAAGGCGTAGGTGAATATCCCTAACGTTCTACGAAGCACCCTGCCAGCCAGGATGTACAGCGCGGCCATCACGCCGCCCAGGAGCGCCAGAGCGTTCCCGAAGGATTCCCCGGTGCCCAGACCGGTGAGGGCGATGACCGCGACCCCGACGAATCCTATGGTCACCCCGGCTATGGTCTTCTTCGAGGATTCCTTGAGCACGAGCACGGAAGCGGCGCCGACGATCAGGGGATGGAAGTTCACCAGCAGGGTGCTGGAGGCGACGGACGTGTAACGCAGGGAGGAGATGAAGGCGAAGAAGTGCACCGCCAGCACAACCCCGGTCAGCGCGACATAACCGATGGTCCGCCGGTCCATAGGCGCGGCGTCCTTCCGCTCGTGGAAGGCGAACGGTGCGAGTATGAGCGAGGCGAACAGCATGCGGTAGCCGGCGATGACCAGCGGATCGGAATCGCTCCAGCGGACGAATATCGAGGCGAACGAGACGGCCAGGATGGCGACGAAGAGCGCAGGGTACGCCAACCGGTGCTGCTCGGGCATGTTATCAGTGGATGATGACCGAACGAACGCCCTTGCAGGCGCGTATCTGCGGCAACAGTTCCGGGGGAACGGCACCGGCGGTAATGATGAACAGCCGCGGATCTGGAGAGAGATCAGGGTCGCTGACCAC